>DATMXR010000346.1:0-41342 GCA_035561315.1 Feifaniaceae bacterium | reverse complement strand
TGTGGGTACTGGTGGCGACCGTGCTGGTGTTCTTTATGCAGGCCGGGTTCGCCATGGTGGAAACCGGCTTTACCAGGGCGAAGAATGCCGGAAACATCATCATGAAGAACCTGATGGACTTTGCTCTGGGCGCGCTTGTGTTCTGGGTCATAGGCTTTGGCCTGATGCAAGGGGAGTCGCTGGGCGGCCTTATCGGGCGGCCGGATTTTTTCATCCGCGGCGAATACGGCCCCGGCAATATCCCAACGCCCGTGTTCGTCATATTCCAGACGGTGTTTGCGGCCACCGCCGCCACCATCGTTTCGGGCGCGATGGCGGAACGCACAAAATTCATCGCCTACTGCATCTACAGCGTCGCGATCACCGCATTCATCTACCCCGTTTCGGGCCACTGGATCTGGGGCGGCGGCTGGCTATCTGAGCTTGGCTTCCATGATTTTGCGGGCTCCACCGCCGTGCATATGGTGGGCGGCATCGCGGCGTTCATAGGGGCCGCCATGCTCGGGCCCCGCATCGGCAAGTACGGCAGGGACGGCAAGCCCAAGGCCATATTGGGCCACAGCGTCACGCTGGGCGCTTTGGGCGTATTTATCCTGTGGTTCGGCTGGTTCGGCTTCAACCCCGGCTCCACGCTTTCGGCAACGGGCGACGATATGCTCGTTTCCGTGGGCAACATATTCATGACCACAAACCTTGCCGCGGCCGCGGGCGCGACGGCCGCCATGATACTTACCTGGATCCGCTATAAGAAGCCGGACGTCTCGCTTACATTAAACGGCGCGTTGGGCGGCCTTGTGGCCATCACGGCGGGCTGCGACGCGGTATCCCCGTTTGGCTCCATCGTCATCGGCGCGGTCGGCGGGCTCTTGATCGTATTCGCCGTCGAATTCCTGGATAAGACGCTTAAGGTGGACGATCCCGTGGGCGCGGTCGCGGTGCACTGCTTCTGCGGCGCCGTGGGCACGCTGATGGTCGGCCTGTTCTCCGTAAGCGAAGGGCTGTTCTATGGCCATGGCGCAAGGCTTTTGGGCATCCAGGCGCTGGGCGTGCTCTCGGTCGCCGCCTGGGTATGCGCCACCATGTTCCTGCTGTTCACCATACTCAAAAAGACGGTGGGCCTGCGCGTAAATGCCGCGGAAGAGATCGCGGGCCTTGACGCCGAGGAGCACGGCTTGGCGAGCGCCTATGCGGACTTCATGCCCGCCCGCACGGCCGCGCCGCAGCTTTCGGGTGAAGCGTCCGAGCATCCGGCGGCCGTTCCCGAGGAGTACGCCGTACCCGTGGTGCACAGGGCGGCGCCCGCTGAGGCCGGTTCCGGCGTGAAGATGACAAAGGTCGATATCATCACAAACGAGCATAAATTCGAAGCGCTCAAGGAGGCGCTCAACGGCATCGGCATCACCGGCATCACCGTCACAAACGTCATGGGCTGCGGCATGCAGAAGGGCGCAACGGAGTTCTACCGCGGCGTTCCCGTGGAGATCAACCTCCTGCCCAAGGTCCGCCTGGAGATCGTGGTGTGCAAGATTCCGGTGCGCACGGTGGTGGAGGCCGCGAAGAATGTGCTCTATACAGGCAAAATCGGCGACGGAAAGATATTCGTCTACGATGTGGAAAACGTCATCAAGGTCCGTACCGGCGAGGAAGGCTACGCCGCGCTGCAGGACGAATAAACGCCCATACCGGTTGCCCTGCGCCCCGCGGAACGCTTTCCGCGGGGCGTCCGTTTTATGCGGCGGCTTGACTTTTTTAAGACAATGTAGTAACCTACATAAGAATAAAATATGGCTTGATTCCGGTTGGCGGACGGCGTATTGGGCTGTCCGTTTCAAGACTTTGTAGCTTAAGGGTGGAGGCTTCATTTAGAAGCCGTCCACTTTTTTATTTGCGTTTTTCTGCGCATTATTTTAAGGGAGGTTTTATCATGACGGTTCAAAACGCCATACTCACCGCACTCTTCTGTTTTGCCATGGTTTTCGTGATTCTGCTTTGCCTGTATCTCCTGCTGAAGCTGTTCTCCGCGCTTTTTGCGGGTGTCGGCAAAAAAGAGAAGCGGAAAGCGTAGGAAAGGGGGGGGCGATATGTTTGGAGAAGCCATAATAAAAATCTGGCAGGATTCCGGCTTTGCCGCGCTCACGCTCGGGCAGGGGATCATGCTGCTTGTGTCGTTTGTACTGATGTATCTCGCCATAGCGAAGAAGTTCGAGCCTTTGCTGCTGCTGCCCATCGCGTTTGGCATGATGCTCGCAAACCTGCCTTTAACCGGCCTGATGGCCGAGGCCGTGGGCGACGAATCGGGCGGGCTGCTCTATTACCTGTACCTGGGCGTCAAGAAGGGCATCTATCCTTCCCTGATATTCTTGGGCATCGGCGCCATGACGGATTTCGGCCCCTTGATCGCCCGGCCCAGCAGCCTGTTTTTAGGCGCGGGGGCGCAGCTTGGCATTTCTGTGGCGTTCGTATTGGCGATCGCGGCGGGCTTCACGCCGGAGGAAGCCGCGTCCATCGGCATCATCGGCGGCGCGGACGGGCCCACGGCGATTTATTTGACCACAAAGCTTGCCGCCCATCTGCTGCCCGCCATCGCGATCGCGGCGTATTCCTACATGGCGCTTATCCCCATCATACAGCCGCCTTTCATGCGGCTTCTGACCACGAAAAAAGAGCGCGAGATCGTCATGACGCAGATGCGCGAGGTCTCGAAAACAGAAAAGATCTGTTTCCCCATCGTGGTATCGGTGCTGTGCATCCTGCTGCTGCCCTCCGTGGCGCCGCTCATCGGCATGCTGATGCTCGGGAACCTGTTCAAGGAATCCGGCGTGGTGGAGCGCCTTTCAAACACCGTGCAGAACGCGCTCATCAACATCGTGACCATATTCCTGGGCGTCACGGTGGGCGCCACCGCCCAGGCGGAAACATTTTTGCAGCCTGAAACGCTGGGCATCATCGCGCTGGGTTTGGTGGCGTTCATATTCAGCACGATCGGCGGGCTGCTTTTAGGCAAGCTGATGTGCTGGCTCACCAAGGGGAAGATCAACCCCCTCATAGGCTCCGCGGGCGTGTCCGCCGTACCTATGGCGGCGCGGGTCTCCCAGATCGAGGGCCAAAAGGCGAACCCGCTCAGCTACCTCCTGATGCACGCCATGGGCCCGAACGTGGCGGGGGTCATCGGCTCCGCAGTCGCCGCGGGCATCCTGCTTTCGCTGTTCGGGAAATAGCGTTGTTTTGAAAAGGCCGCTGATAAAGTCCATGTACTTTATCGGCGGCCTTTTTTATCATTGCGTTATTACGCGCGGCGTCAGTCTGTTGAAAAACCTTGGGGTTCGCAGCCCCTGAAGGCTTAAAAACCGCCGCCAGCGACAAGCGCGGTGGCGGCGGAAGGCGTTGCGGCGCAAGGCTTTCCCTGCAGGAACAGCCGCCCGTGCCGCAGGCACAAGCAAACCCTGTACTCTCAAAAAAGTGGCTGCGCCGCTTTTTTGACTATTGTGCCCCGCGTTTTTGCTGCCTGCGCGGTCCGCCCTGCGTCCCTGCCTGAAGCTCGGGGAATTTGAGCATGTATAAAAGGATCTGCAGCGTCACCGCGTCGCGGAAGCGGCGCGGGTCCAGCCCGTAGAGATCGCGCGTCTTGTTCAGGCGGAAAACGAGCGTGTTGCGGTGGATGTGCAGCGCCGCCGCCGTTTCGTTGATGCGTTTGTCCTGCTCAAAATAAGTTTGCAGCGTGTCGAACAATACGGCGTCGATTTCCCGGCCATTTAAAAAGCTGTCCATGAACGCCCGCTTGGTCGGGTCGGGCACGCCGTCGAGCAGGCGGAATATCTGGTGCTCGTAATAGTAGATGATCTTTTTTTCCCCCGCCAGGCGCTCCACGATCCGCACGCTCTGCGCGGCGTCAAAGAAGCTCGCGCGGTATCCCGCGAGTTCCCGGCAGGGCTTGCCCACGCCGATATAGCAGTCCTGGCCGCAGGCGTTGAGCATCGCCGTCACGTTTTCGCACATCGGCTCTATGGCGGCGACGTCCTCCCTGCTTTTTGCGCGTATCGCGAACACGTACTGTCCCTGCCCGACATAGGCGTAAAAATGGATGGTCAGATGGGCGTAGATGATGGAGTGTATGGTCTGTTCGTTCATGGAAAACTCGTTGTAAATGACGGGGGAGGTGCGGATGACCACGACGCTGCACGTCTTGCCGGTATCGATGTTCAAAAACCGCGCCTGATCCTTGAGGTCCTCGTAATCCTCCACCTTTTCGGCGATGAGGTTGCTCACCCAGTTATCGAGAAGCTTCCGCTTGTAATTGCTCTGCTGCGCGAGCTGCGCCTGCTCCATCAGGGAAATGACGGCCACTTTTATAACCGATGCGATGGGCAAAAGCGCGTCCGGCTCCCCCGTGAGCCCTATCGCGCCCACCACCTTGCCGTACAATTCCAGCGGCACGGTAATGCCTTCCCGGGTTCCAGCCAGCGCGGGCGCTTGCTGCGGGTAGACCAGGAGGTTTTTTCGCGTCCCCATAGCCTCGACCGCGCCCTGGTGGAACGTGCCGATGCGCGCAAAGTCCGAGCTTGCCACGATGATCCCTTCCTGGTTGATGACGTTCACAGGCGTGTCCATCACCTGCTCCAGCTTATCCACAATGGGCTGCGCCAATTCCTTGGTAATGACCATAGCATGCACCTCTTTCCCCAAAAACAGGAATATGCCTCAAGCTGACGGGTCGCTTTGGAACAGTGCTATGAAAAGTCTATGAGCGTGTATGGAAGGATACGACAGGCGTTAAGGAGGAAGCTCCGATGCGTGGCTGTTCGTTTGATACAGACTTACTGAAAATGGTACTTTTATTATATTGTGCATTCCTACAAAAATCAATCGGCATACGCCGCAATTCTTGTGCGGAACGACATTGTTTGGGAACAATGCGGTTCTATATAATGAATGTATCGGGTCCGAAGTATTTTTAGAGAGGATGTACGGATGTATGGCATTCATTGACAAACAGGAGCAGCAGCTGCGTCCCGCGGAAACGCTTATGGCCCCTTACCCCGCAAAGTACATCACATTGGCCAGCGGCGAAAAAATGGTGGTGCGCCAGCTTGCGCGGGAAGAATGCCCCATCGTGCTGGAAGCCGTCAAGCCTTTGATGGGCGTGGAGCGCGATTTTTACGATATCGTGGCCGCCCGCATCTATTCGGAGGTCTTGGGCTATATGCGCTACCGCGTCAAGGACGAATACGTATTTTTAGGCACCGTCAGGGGCGAGATCGTGGGGATAGTGAACGGGCGCATGCTCGATGAAAAGGTGGGCATGAGCTACCACACCATCACCATACGGCAGGGCCTGCGCATCGGCGCGCAGCTGTTCGCGGCCAAAATGGAATATCATTTCGATTATCTCAACCAGGACGAGGTCTTAATCGTGGCCGAATCCCCCAACGGCTTCAAGCGCTGGATGATCGAATACGAGCTTGTCTCCCGCCCCGAAACCTGGCATGAGCTGGGCGGCGTGCCCACATACGTACTCACGCGGGCGCTTTGGGAAAAGCATAAGGCGGCAAAATGCACAGGCCGCCGCCCCGTGCCGGAGGAACTGCTCGAAACTGCAAAACACCCGATACTGCCGCAGACCTATCCGCAGGTCCCCGGCTACAAAAGGGGGTAGCGTACATGAGGAGAGTCGGCATTGTCGGCGTGGGCCACACAAAATTCGGGAAGCACAACGGTTCGTTTTTAGAGCTTGCCGCCATGGCGGGCAAGGAAGCGCTCGACGACGCGGGCGTAAGGCCGGTGGAGGGGCATGGCATCGATCAGTTATTTTTAGCCTCCATGGGTTCCGGCGCGCTCAACCATATCAGCGGCGCGGCGTCAGCACTTGTGGATACGTTAAACCTCCGCCCGGCGATGGCGGAAACGGTGGAGAACGGCCCAGCCTCCGGCGCTTCCGCCATCAAGCTCGCGTATATGGCCATTGCGAGCGGCATGTGCGACACCGCGCTTGTCATCGGCGCGGAGCAGATGCGCGTGGTCAGCGGCTGGGAGGGTACGGATTTTGTGGCCACCATGAGCCACCCGGAGGCGGAATATCCCTACGGCCTCACGCTTCCCGCGTTCGCGGGCATGTTCACAAGGCTCTATATGGATAAATACGGCGTTACGGAAAAGGACCTTTCCATCGTCAGCGTCAAGAACCATGAAAACGCCATGCATAACCCCGTGGCGCATATCCAGCTGGTGCCCGATCTTTACGCCATTACGGAGGACGAGGACGCCCACGTCATCAACCCCTATGTGGCGGAGCCGCTCCGCGTCTACCATACCTGCCCCGTGTCGGACGGCGCGGCGGCCGTGCTCCTGACCGCCATGGATACCGGCCGCACATTCAAAAAGCCGCCCGTGCGCATCGCGGGGGTGGGGCAGGCGACGGATACGCACGTGGTGGCGGAGCGGGAGGCGCCCACCGATCTCTTCGCCGTGCGGGAGGCGGCCCGGCGCGCGTATGAAATGGCGGATATGGGGCCGAAGGATATCGACGTCGCGGAGCTTCACGACGCGTTCCAGATACTTGAGATCGCGGAAAGCGAGGAGGCCGGGTTCTTTGAAAAAGGCACGGGCCATATCGCCGCCCGCGAAGGGAAGACGAAGATCGGCGGGGAAATCCCCATCAACACGTCGGGCGGGTTAAAGGCAAAGGGCCATCCGCTGGGTGCGACGGGGGTCTCCCAGGTGGTGGAGATCGTGCGCCAGCTTCGCTGCGAGGCGGACGGCCGCCAGGTGGAGGGCGCGAAAACGGGTTTGACCATCAATTTCGGCGGCTTTGGAAACAACGTGGTCGCCGTTATCCTCACGACTGAGGAGGTGCAATAATATGGAACTCTATAGTTATGAATGCGCCCAATGCGGGGAGCTGCACCATCCCAAACACTTCGTTTGCCGCAAATGCGGCGGGACGGAATGGATCGAACATCCCTTAAACGGGGAGGCGAGCGTGCTGACCTGGACCAAGGTCTACAACCTGCCCGAAGGGTATATGAAGCCCTACCTTTGCTTCTGTATCGCCCGGTTCGACAACGGCTTAGCTGTCAGCGGCCAGATCAATGCGGACCAGCCTAAAACCGGCATGCGCGTGCGCGCGGCGGTGGACGTGGTGAAGGAAGCCGTAGGGAAGGATTATTACGGGTTTATATTCGAGCCGGTATAAATCAGAAGCCGTGTTCATATGACACGGATGCATTGGAGGTATTTGTGGCGGGTTGCCGGGCCGTCCGGGCGGGAGAGGGATTTATGACGTACTGCGCCGGGAATTCCACCGGCGCAGTGCACAGCGCGTTTCGGCGCGCGGTCAACCTCAGGATGGAGGACGCGCTAGTTTGCATCGCCGCATCGGACGTTGGCGGCGCGCACCGCTGCCTCAATGTGGCGGAACGGGACCTTTCGTTTTTTGTGCCGGGCCGGCCGGTGCGCTTTTATGAAAATGGCGTAGCGGTCGGCGGCATATACATTTCTCTTATAGACGTTCCCTTGTACCGCTCCCCGCTGAGCCCTTCTTTACGGGGGCCGGCGAACGGGCCGATGATCGTACGGTTCAAGCGGATCATGGACCGGAAGACACCCAACGCGGGCATACACACCGGCAGGGAGCCGGAGCTTCTAACTAACCTTGCCACAACAGAACAGCTTGCCGCGGCGGCGGCGCGCCTCATTGGACTTGGACCCGGGCTTACCCCTGCGGGAGACGACATTCTGCTGGGGTATTTGGTGATTTTTCACCACATGGGCGGCGGCGAAAAACGGCTTTCGGCGCTTCGCAATGCGATATTACGAAACCTCCCCCGCACGGGGGAGATCAGCGCGCAGGTGCTCAAAGACGCCGTTTATGGGCATTACCCGGAACGGCTTGCCGCGGTCACGGCGGCGCTGTGCAGGAACGAGATTGAAAGCCTTGACGTGCTGCTGCCGCGCCTGATGGAACTCGGCGCTACGAGCGGCAGCGATATGGCGGCGGGCATGTATGCTGCGTTGCGGGCGTGCTCTGCTGCAGATTTAGCCGCCGTTTAATCCATAGATAGGAGGGAAAGGAAGTTGCTGCGTACGACGCTAGTAAGGCACAACCTGTACTCCGATTCCGTGAGCCTCATGCGCATGGGCAGCCAGGCAAAGGCGCTCCCGGGTGTAGAAGACGTGCTGGTGGGCATGGCCACGGAACTCAACAAGGAGCTGCTCGAAACCATGGGCTGCATGACCGAGGATACAATGAAAGCCGGGCCGAACGACCTCGTGATCGGCATTGTGGCGCGGACGGAAGAAGCGCTTTGTGCGGCCATGGAGGAAGTGGAAGCACTTTTGCAAAACAAAAGGCGCGCCGCGTCAAAAGCGGAGAAGGACGCGGCGTATGAGACGATCAGCGAAGCGGCGGAGCAGGGGGACGGGTATAACCTCGCCGTCATATCCGTACCCGGCGCGTACGCCGCGCGGGAATGCCGCATCGCGCTCCAGAATAATCTCAACGTGTTCCTGTTCAGCGACAATGTTTCCGTGGAGGACGAAATCCGCCTCAAGCAGCTCGCAAACGAGCGCGGGCTGTTCCTGATGGGGCCGGACTGCGGCACCGCCATATTAAACGGCGTGCCGCTGGGGTTTGCGAACGCGGTGCGCAAGGGAAACATCGGCATCGCCGCCGCCTCCGGCACGGGGCTGCAGCAGGTGACGGCGCTGCTGCACCACATGGGCGCGGGCGTATCGCAGGCCATAGGCACCGGCGGACGCGACCTTTCCGCCAGGGTGGGGGGAAGGACGATGCTGTTTGCGCTCGACGCGCTGGCAGAAGATGAGGAAACGGATGTCGTCATGATACTCTCCAAGCCCCCCGCGCCCGAAGTGGCCGAGGCGGTGCTGGAGAAGGCAAAAAGCATACAAAAACCCGTGATACTCTGCCTGTTCGGGCGGGAGCTGAAGGGAGATTTGGGCGACATTACGCTTTGCGCGGATATGGAGCAGGCGGCGGCCGCGGCGGCGCAATTGTCGCTGGGGCATTCCGTGGAGTTAAACGATTCCTACTTCCATCTGGCGCCGGTGGAGGCGTTTCAAAAGCGGCGCAGGCCGGAACAGCGTTACGTGCGCGGCATATTCGGCGGCGGCACCGTCTGCGACGAGGCCATGGTCACGTTCCGCTCCCTCAAAATCCCTATCCGCTCCAACATCCCCCTCTCAAAAGAGGAAGCGCTTCTTGACATCCACCGCAGCGAGGGCAACACGTTCCTCGATATGGGGGACGATTATTTCACCAGGGGCAAGCCGCACCCCATGATCGAGCCTTCCCTGCGCAACAGGCGCGTCGTGGCGGACGCGCTCTTGCCGGATACCGCCGCGATGCTGCTTGACGTGGAGCTCGGCTACGGCTCCCATCCCGACCCGGCGGGCGTGTTGCTCGAAGCCGTGCGGGAAGCGAAAAGCAAGCTTGCGGGCCGCGAGCTCCTATGGATCGCTTCCGTCATCGGCACGCCGGGGGACCCGCAGGGATATGAGGAGCAGATGCAAAAGCTTGCGGACGCCGGGTTCGTGGTGACGCTCAGTAACGTCCGTGCCGCCCGCCTGGCCGCGTCCGCGGTGCGGGAAGGGGGCGCGTTATGAGTAAACTGTTTCATGAGCCCGTCAAGGCCGTCAACCTGGGCAGCCGTGATTTTTACGAGGACCTCGTCGGGCAGGGGGTCGAGGCCGTGCATCTTGACTGGAAGCCCGCCGCAAAGGGCGATATGGCGCTGCTCGCCGCGCTTGAACGGCTGGAGGACGACTCCGCCGTCGAGGCCGCAAACCTGGAAGCCATAACCCGCATCAACCGGGCGCATCCGTACCTGGTGGACGTGGGCGTCGCGCGGGACGTCATCCCCGGCATGACGGAGGATATGCTGCTGCACGCGGGGCCGCCGATAGAATGGGAGCGCATGAGCGGGCCGCTGCGCGGGGCGGTCATAGGCGCGCTGCTGTTTGAAAAACGGGCGGAAACGCCCGAAGAAGCGGAGGCTTTGGCGGCGTCCGGCAAAATCCAATTCTCCCCCTGCCACGAGCATTGCGCGGTCGGCCCCATGGCGGGGATCGTATCGCCCTCCATGCCGGTGTTTGTGGTGGAAAACAGAAACGGCGGCAACCGGGCGTACGCCACCATGAACGAAGGCCTGGGCAAGGTGCTGCGCTTCGGCGCGTACAGCGGGGAGGTGCTTTCCCGTCTGTATTGGATGCGGGACGTGCTGGCCCCCGGCGTCAAAGCCGCGGTGCGGCTTTCCGGCGGGATCGACCTCAAATCCATCATCGCGCAGGCGCTGCACATGGGGGACGAGGTGCACAACCGCAACAAGGCGGCGACCTCCCTTTTGATCCGCGCACTGCTGCCTTTCCTGCTCCAGGCGAAGCTTGGCGAGGAGGAGCGCATCGCCATCGCGCGCTTCATCAACGGCAACGATCATTTCTTTTTGAACCTTTCCATGGCGTCCTGCAAGGCCATGCTGGATTACGCCGACAGCATCAAGAATTCCACCGTCGTCACAGCCATGACCCGCAACGGCACGGATTTCGGCATCCGCGTCAGCGGCCTCCCCGGGCGCTGGTTCACGGGGCCCGCGGGCGAGGTGAAGGGGCTGCTGTTCCCCGGCTTTACGGACGCGGACAAAAACCCGGACATGGGGGACAGCGCCATCACGGAAACATTGGGCCTTGGCGGCTTCTGCATGGCGGCGGCAATCGCAATCGTGCAGTTTGTGGGCGGTCAGCCCGAGGACGCGATCGGCTACTCCAAAAAGATGTACCGCATCACGGCGGGAGAATCGACCGTGTTCTCCATACCCGTGCTGGATTTTCGCGGCGCGCCCACAGGCATCGATATCAGAAAGGTAGTTTCTACCGGTATCCTGCCGCAGATCAATACCGGCGTCGCGCACAAAAAGGCGGGCATCGGCCAGGTGGGGGCGGGCTTGGTGACGCCGCCCTGGGAATGCTTCGAGCGCGCGCTCAACGCGTTTGCGGAAGACTTCTGAGCATACTTCACGCCAATCAACAAAACACGCAATCATAGGGAGGTACCGTTATGATCAGCAACTGGAACAAAATCAAAATGTACGACCTGACCCAGCCCATCAGCCACCTGACCCCGCCCTGGCCCACATACGAGCCGCTGCAGATCAAGTTCTTCAAGCGCCTCTCTCCGAACGGCGCGAACGGGCAGCTCTTGACCCACTCCAACCATGTGGGCACGCACCTTGACGGCCCGCTGCATTTTTGCACGCACGGCGGGGACATCGCGAGCCTGTCTCTCGATTACCTCTGCTCCGAGGGCGTGGTCGTGGACTTAAGCGACATCTGCGAGGATTACAGCATATACACCGCCAGGGACATCGAGGACCGCGTGGAGGTCAAAGAGGGCGACATCCTCATCCTCTACACCGGCTATAAAAAGTACTCCTGGGACCAGCCCGAGGCCGACGAACTCCGGTACATGGTCAAGCACCCCGGCCCCATGCGCGAGTTCGCGGACTGGCTGATTGAGAAGAAAATCAAATGGATCGGCGTGGACGCGGGTTCTGCCGACCACCCCATGAACACAAAAATCCGCGAATGGCAGCCCAAGGAGGCGAAAGAGTGCGACAGGTACCTGCGTCAGAAGTACGGCAAATCCCTCGAGGAGCTGATGCCGGACGAGGACTACCAGGTGATGCACATCCCGCTGTTCCCGAAGAACATCATACACGTGGAGAACATCGGCGGGCAGGTGGAGGAAGTATTGAACAGGCGCCTTGTCATCGGCTGCTTCCCGTGGCGGTTCGTGGGCGGCGAAAGCTGCATCTGCCGCGTGGTGGCGTTCGACGAGGAGTAATCAAAGTAGCGCTCAACGCTGAGCCTCCCTCTGACGAGGGAGGAGGCACGGCGCAGCCGCGAGCCCTCCGGCGGGGGACGCCTACGGGCACTAGGCCCGCGGGCCGCCGCGGGGGAGAGATATGCTATCCGTTTGTTCTCTCCCTCAGTCGGCTTTTTGCCGACAGCTCTCTCGTCAGAGGGAGCCCAACAGGGGTCTCATCATGATAATCAATGAAAAGCATGAGGGGCGTTACGCTTCACGGCAGCCCCGCAAATCCCAGGACAATTCATGTTCACATAAGCCACAGCAACTTTTTCCATCTTATCTTACGGGGGTGGCACTATGCCGGAATTCTTGCAGCCGACTTCCCTGGAGCAGGCGACGGACCTGCTGCAACAAAAGCAGGACGTCAGATTCCTGGCGGGCGGCACGGACCTGATCCCTCTTATGCGCGGTAGAGCGGCAACCTGCCGGTATCTGATGGACGTGAAACGAATCCCGGAACTCCATACGTTTTCCTATACGCCAGAAGGGCTTACAATCGGCGCGGCAATCACCTGCAACCAAATCCTGCACGCGGATTTTTTAAAGGAAGAGCACCGGCTGCTGCAGGAGGCGGCGGGGACGCTCGCGAATTCGCTGCTTCGGAACCGCGCCACATTGATGGGCAACATCTGCAACGCCTCGCCCGGGGGAGATATGCTCCCCGCGTGCCTGGTGCTGGGGGCCGCGGTGCATACCCGTTCCCCGCGCGGGGAACGGGTGATACCGCTCAATGCGTTTTTTACCGGCGTCAAGACGCATGTGCTTGCTCCTGACGAACTGGCGGTAAAGCTGACGCTGCCCAACAAGGCGGGGAGCGGAATGTATTTGAAAAAACGGCGCATCCGCGGGCACGATCTCGCGCAGGTGGGGCTTGCCGGGTTTTACGGGGAGGATCATACGCTGACGTTTGCGGCGGCGGCGGTCGGCCCCACGCCCATACTGATCGGCGATATCGGCGTAATCCCGCCGGAAGCGCTCCCCGCCGCAAAGGAGGAGATCAAGGCGAAGGTGCGGGAGCGTGCAAGGCCGATCTCCGACGTGCGCAGCTCCAAAGAGTACCGGCTGGCGATGCTCGATTACTTTGTCGGGCGCGCGGTGGACGCGTTTGCAACCGGGGAACAAACGGAGGTGAGGGCATGAAGCGGAACATCCATGTGACGGTGAACGGCCTGGAGTACGACGTCCTGTGCAGCGAAAACGCCACGCTCATCACGCTTTTGCGCGAGGAACTTCAGCTGACCGGCACTAAGGAAGGCTGCGGCATGGGGGAGTGCGGCGCGTGCACCGTTATATTCAACGGCGACGCGGTCAACGCCTGCATGGTGATGGCGATGGAGGCCGAGAATGCTGAAATCTTCACCATAGAGAGCGAGGCAAAAAACGGCGAGCTTTCCGATTTGCAGAAGAGCTTCCTCGCGCACAACGCTTTCCAGTGCGGCTTCTGCACGCCCGGCATGGTGATGAGCGCGCGGGCGTTACTCAACAAAAATCCGCACCCCACGGAAGAGGAGATCATCGAAGCGCTGGAGGGCAACCTCTGCCGCTGCACGGGTTATGAAACGATACTTGCGGCAGTTCGGGCGATAGCGGGTGAGCGGGATGGCGAATGAATATCGGTACATCGGCAAAAGCATACCCCGGCACGACGGCTTTGAAAAGGTGACGGGGACGGCCCCCTATGTGGCGGACATCAAAATGAACGGGATGCTGCACGCGAGATTAAAGACCAGCCCGCACGCGCACGCCAACATACTTTCCATAGACGTGAGCAGGGCGGAGGCGCTGCCCGGCGTGCGCGCCGTCATCACGGGGCGGCAGGGCGCCGCGAAGCTTGGCATCTACATGGTGGACCGCTCCATCATCGCCACGGACAAAGTCCGCTACTTCGGCGAGGTCGTGGCCGCGGTGGCCGCGGAGGACCCGGAGATCGCGGCGCAGGCCGTGGATTTGATTACGGTGAAATACGAGCCGCTGCCCGCCGTGCTGGACGTGAAGGAAGCGGTAAAGGACACAAGCCCGCTCGTGCATGAAAAGCTCGGGGAATATTCGCACATCAGGGGCGTATTTTTCCCGGTGGCGGGCACCAACATCGCAAGCCACATCAAGGTGCGAAAAGGGGATACGGAGGAGGCCTTCCGCCGCGCGGACATTGTGCTGGAAAACACGTTCGAGCAGCCGCAGGTGTTCCATATCCCGCTGGAGACCCACGGCACCATCGTGCAGTGGGGCATAGGGGACAAAATCAAGATCCATTCCAGCTCACAGTCCCCGTTTTCCATACGCGATCTTTTTTCCGTGGCGTTCAACCTGCCGAAGACCAACATCGAGGTCAACGTACCCTATGTGGGCGGCGGGTTCGGCGGGAAAAGCGGCATCCATATGGAGCCTCTCGTCGGCCTTCTCTCCAAGGCCGCGGGCGGGCGGCCGGTCAAGCTCATCCCCACCCGGGAGGAGGAGTGCGCGACGCTCCCCTGCCGGCAGGGTCTCTTTGCCCGCATCAAGACGGGGGTGACATATGAGGGACGCATCATCGCCGAGGAGGTGGAATATCTCTGGGACGCGGGCGCGTACGCGGATTACGGCGTGAACATCGGAAGGGCGGGCGCCGTCACGGGCTGCGGGCCGTACGATATCGGGAACGTGAAGGTGGATTCAAAGACGGTTTACACCAACCATGTGTTCGGCACCGCCTACCGCGGGTTCGGCCACCCGGAGGTGTTTTTCGGCATCGAGCGCCAGCGTGATCTTTTGGCCAAGGCCCTTCACATGGACCCTGTGGAATTCCGGCTGAAAAACCTCCTGATGCCCGGAAGCAGGACGATTACCGGCGAACTTATCACAGAGCACACCGGCCGGGTGGATTTGTGTCTGAAGCAGGCGGCGGAGGCGATCGGGCTCAATACCCCCTATACGCCCGAACAGAAAGAGGAGTTTCAAAGGACGGGCAAATACCGCGCCAAGGCGGCGGCGGTGCTGCAAAAATCCCCCGCCATCCCCACCTGGTGCGCGACCTCGGCGCTCATACAGATGAACGAGGACGGCACGGTGCGCTTAAGCGTGGGCGGCGTGGATTACGGGCAGGGCACCTATACGGTGATGCGGCAGATCGTGGCCGAGCGGCTCGATCTCCCCATCGAAAAGGTCGGCGTTTCCCCCGCAATCAACACCAATTTGAGCCCGTACGACTGGCAGACGGTCGCGAGCCGCATGACGGTGCTGTGCGGCAACGCGGTGTGCGAGGCGTGCGACGATCTGAAAGAGCAGATCATGGAAATGGGCAGCGTCATACTGCGCGCGGCCAGGCATGAGATCGCGCTGGGGGAGGAATGCGTCTATGTCAAACAAAACCCGCACCAGCGCATACCGCTACATAAGCTTGCCATGGGGTACACGTTTGAAAACGGCAACGCCATAGGCGGCCCGCTCATCGGCCGGGGCAAGGCGATCGCCCAGGGGCTCACCAACCTGGACCCGGAGACGGGGCAGGGGAAGACGGCGCTTGACTGGACATACGGCGCGCACGCCGTGGAGATCGAAGTCGATACGAACACCGGCGATATCGATATTTTGCACATGGTAAGCTCGCTCGATATCGGGCAGGTCATGAACGAGGCGCTCTTACGCGGGCAGGTGGTGGGCGGCGCGCTGCAGGGGATAGGCACCACGTTTTATGAGGCGGTGCGGTACGACGAAAAAGGCCGCCTGCTGACCAGGAACTTTACGGACTATAAGATTCCCACGTTCAAAGACGCCCCCCATAAGGCGGAGGTCTTAAACGTGGAGACCCCACAGCTGGACGGCCCGTACGGCGCGCGCGGCTGCGGCGAGCATCCGCTGATTTCGGTGACCGCGGTGATCGCGAACGCCTTGGCGAACGCGACCGGCGCCGAATTCTGCAGCCTGCCCCTTTCCGCGGACAGGGTTTATAGAAAGCTGCATGATCAATAGGTTTTTTGCGCGGAACGGGGGAGGTATCAAGACAAATCAAAAGGAACGGGGGGGATGCGGCAGAATTCGGCGGTTCTTTCAATTACAACGGAGGGTCCCACGACCACGGTAGCCCCAATATTTTTTTAAAGAGGTGAAACGATATGGCAAAGGATCCGAAAAAAGCGGCCGAGATCGGCTATCTGCCGGATGAGACCCCAACGCTGGGCAAGCTGATCGTGTTCGCGTTCCAGCAGGTGCTCGTCATGTTCCCCGCCACGGTGACGGTGGCGCTGCTCACGGGGTTCCATGTATCCACCACCATATTCGCAAGCGGCCTTGCCACCATCAGCTTTTTGCTGATCACCCGCGGCAAGATCCCCCTGTACTACGGTTCCAGCTTCTCTTATATCGCGGCGATCGTGAGCGTGACGGGAGGCGTCGGGTTCGGCCAGCTCGCGCCGGACGCGCTCATATCGCAGGCACAGTTCGGCATCATATGCTCCGGTCTGGTTTCCATACTCGCGGGCCTTATCGTCAACCGGTTCGGCATGCAGAAGATCGAAAAGGTACTGCCGCCCACCATCACCGGCTCCATCGCCATGATCATAGGGCTTTCGCTTGCGGGCACGGCCCTTACCCAGGCGATCACGGACCCGGCCCTGCCCGGCGTCATGCCGGGCAGCGCGATCATTGTCGCGCTTGTGACGCTGCTTGCAACCATACTGTTCTCCGTATACTTAAAAGGCGTGCTGGGCCAGCTGCCCATACTCTTCGGCATACTGGTGGGGTATGTGGTGGCCATTCCGTTCGGGCTTGTGGATTTTTCCAATGTGTGGACGGGTACGGTCATTTCCGTGCCGCATTTCACGCTGCCTACGCCCAACTGGATGGCGGTGCTCGCCATCATGCCCATCGCGCTTGCGACCATACCCGAGTCCGCCGCGCACCTGTTCCAGCTTGACATCTATGTAAACGACCTCGCGAAGAAAAAGGGCAAGGGCGAATACAAGATATCGGATAAGCTGGGGCTCAACCTGATCGGCGACGGCGTGGGAGATATCGTATCGTCTCTGTTCGGCGGGCCCGCGGGCACCAACTATGGCGAGAACATCTCCACCATGGCCATTACGAAAAACTTCTCCTCGAGGATGCTGGGCGTGGCGGCCATTATCGCCATCGTGCTCTCGTTCTTGACGCCTCTCTCCAACGCGGTGAACACCGTGCCCGCCGCCGTCATCAACGGCGCGTGCATCTTCCTGTTCGGCGTCATCGCGGCGCAGGGCGTCGCGATCATGATCAACCAGAACGTGGATATGTTCGACGCCCGCAACCTTGCCGTCATATCCGTCATATTCGTAGTAGGCCTGGGCGGCCATTACGGGTTCGAGGGCGGCATGATCCTGGTGTTCGGCGCGAAGCTGCCCGCCATCGCCACCGCGGCGGTCGTGGGAATACTGCTCAACCTCCTGCTCTCCATCGGAAGGGACGAGAGCAGGAAGAAAGAGAAAGCCGCGGAGAAGGCCGCGGCGCGCGAAGTCGCTTCCTGAAAACAGGCATGTACAAAAACTTGATTGCATGAGGGGGCTGCCGTACGATGAGAAAGTGCGGCGGTCCCTTTCCGTATGCCGGGTTGGAGCAAACTCAAAAAATTAAGAAATCTTCAGGATTTCATGCCGGGAATGTTCAGACAAATCCCGTAACATTGTATTGCTCAGGCAGGCCGCTCCCCAATATATTGACTTTTTTCACTCCAATAGGCTTATCATTGAAGCAGGCAGCCTATAGAATGGGCGATAGACGGTGAATATGCGTGGGGTCCGGCGAGTCTCCGCCATTCTGCGGCACCGGCCGCTGCCGAATGAAAAACAGGGGTGATTCGTATGGAGAAAACGACTGTTCTTGTTGTAGACGACGATAATGAAATTCGCGAGCTTGTGGAAACGCTTCTGCAAAGCGAGGGATATCGGGTGATACAGGCGCCGGGTGGCAAACAGGCAATCGATTTGATGACCGAAAGCATAGATCTTGTGGTTCTGGACGTGATGATGCCCGAGATGTCGGGCTATAAAGTGTGCTCGGCGATTCGGGAAAGCTACAATGTCCCCATCCTTTTTCTGACCGCCAAGGGCATGGATTCGGACCTTGTTATGGGCTATTCCAGCGGAGGCGACGATTACCTGACAAAACCCTTTTCCTGCGCGGAGCTGATTGCCCGCGTAAAGGGGCTGCTCAGGCGGTATCATGTGTATAAGGGCAAAGAGGAGCCGGAACGGGGCCGGTTTTATACCTGCGGCAGCCTCCGCGTGCACTGCGACTTTAACGAGGTAACAAAAGACGATGAGGAAATCAACCTGACGGAGCTGGAGTATCAGTTGCTGCGCCTGATGATGCAATACCAGGGAAAGGTTTTCACAACCCAGAATCTTTATGAGAGCGTATGGAACGAGCCGTATTTTTCCGCCAGCGCCAATACCGTCATGGTACACATACGCAAGCTGCGCGCCAAGATAGAGGGTAACCCGCAAGAGCCGGATATCGTCAAAACTGTCTGGGGAAAGGGGTATCGTATTGGGTAAGCAACGAATCGCTTTGTATCGTTCGCGCCTTGGATTCAGGCTGCTGGGCGTTATTCTGCTTGCAATCCTGCTGGCGGTGGGAGTGGGAGCAGGGATTTCCCGGTTAGGCAAAAGCGCCGTCAACTCTGCAATATTCAACAACCTCTTTCAGGATATGTATATTGATGAAATGCTGGGCACCTTCCAGGAGTATGTGAATGCAAACCGGATCAACTCCACCGATTATCTGAAGGTAATGGTGTGGATGTCGGAGAACACAGGCGTCAGTTTTTTATATGATGCGGGCAGTGGGCAAACGGGAGAATATTCGATCCGCTTTGCGGACAAAACGGTTTCCGTGATCCCCTATGTCTCTTCCACACAGTATTCGGGCATTATCCAGATTGCAGCCCTGCTGGCGGGCTTTGCGTGCTTTCTGCTGGTGGTACTGCCTTTTATCCGAAAAATCATTTCGGACATCAAGCATCTTTCTCACGATATGGAGACGCTTTCCGGCGGGGACCTCACGCATCGGGTACAATTGAAACGCACGGATGAACTGGGCGAATTGGCGCTGGCAATCGATACCATGCGCAACTCCGTGATTTACCGCATGGAACGCGAGAATGAGGCGCTCAAGGCCAACCAGGACCTGATTACAGCCCTGTCCCATGATCTGCGTACGCCGCTCACCAAACAGATGGGTTATCTGGAGCTGGCCATACAGGGAAAATATCAGGATGAAGCCGCTATGCGGGAATGCCTGAATAAAGTCTACCGCGCCGCCGGACAGATCAAATCGCTGTCCGACGAACTGTTTTCCTATTTTCTCGCCTTTGGCAGCACGGAGAAAAAGCAGCCGATGCTCGAAGAGATAGACGGCATGGTGCTGCTTTCCCAGATGCTGGAGGGACAAGCCGCATTCCTTCACAGCAAGGGCTTTCAGGTGGAGGAAAAGGAAGTGACGGATGCGTTCATGCTCCGTGTCAATATTCCATGGCTTGCCCGGATTATCGACAATCTGGTGTCCAATATCTTGAGGTATGCGGATCATAAACAACCGGTGAAAATGTATTATGTGCTCAACCGTGAGCAGGTATTTATCCATTTTGAAAACGCAGTCCGCATGGATCTGGAGCGCAGAGAAGGGACGAATATCGGCGTACGTTCCGCCGAAAAGCTGGCGCAGGATATGAACGGAGCATTGCACACGGAAAGCGTGGGCAGCAAATTCTTTGCGATCCTGCAATTGCCCGTATACTCCCGTGACATATAGTTAAGAACTTTTCAGAATATCATCCACCCCTTTTTCAGATTTGCTTTTTATACTGTCCTCGTGACCCTTTCTTGTAATGATGCCGGCCCATGCGGATATCCGTGCCTCTATCAATAACGGTCACCGCGCTTTTATTGCGTTGTTTTTGCTGATGAATCAGCCAGCGATTTTAAAATTGCCGTGAGGTGGTAATGATCCGTTCTTCGGAGACTCGGAATAAATACGCGTTCGGGTTGGGAACTGTCGGGCGCGACATGCTCTATGCGTTAGTAAACACATATTTATCGTTTTACCTGACGGATGTTCTGCGTTTGCCGAATGACACCCTCTGGGGGACCACGGTCATCATGCTGGCATTTCGCATTTTCGACGCTGTCAATGATCCGCTTATGGGCTTTCTTGTGGACAACACAGTATCCAGATACGGCAAATTCAAACCCTGGATCGCGGTGGGCGCGGTCATTTCCGGTGTGGCGGCCGTGCTGCTGTTTACCGATTTTGGGCTGCGGGGGGCAGGCTTTCTGTTTCTTTTTGCGGCCGTGCATTTACTATGGGATATCGGGTTTACCGCCAACGATATTGCATATTGGTCCATGATGCCGTCTTTGAGCCTGGACCAGAGACGGCGGGAAGAAATCGGCGCGTTCACGCGCGTATGCGCCAATATCGGGGCGGGGATCGTTATTGTCGGGTTTGTACCGGCCAGCAGCATGCTGGCAAAATCCATGGGTGGGAATATGACGGCGGCGTACGGTGCGATAGCGGTTATCATCGCCATCGTGATGTGCGCGGGGCAGTGTATTACTCTGTTCGGCGTCAAGGAGCAGCCCTTTCAGTTCCGCAAACAGGAAGCAACCACGGTCAGGCAGATGTTCGCCGCCATATTTAAAAATGATCAGCTGCTTTATACCGTGATCTCTCAGGCCCTTTTTTCGATCGGCTACAGTACGACGGCCGGTTTCGGGCTCTATTTCTTCAAATATGCGTATGGAAATGAAAACATGTACTCCGTATTCACGTTGATTTGCGGAGGCGCGCAAATGGCTACACTGGCGTACTTTCCCCTGCTAAGCAAGCGATTTAGCCGGAAAACGCTTTATTCGGCCGCCACGGTATTGGTGATGATCGGCTATGCGACCATCTTCTTCGCGCCCATGCATATGGCTTACATCGTTGCCGGGGGGCTTGTAACGTTCATTGGATATGGGATCATTCAGCTGCTGATGCTGATGTTTTTGGCGGATACGATTGAATATGGACAATGGAAGCTGGGAAAACGCAACGAAAGCATTACGTTTGCCATGATGCCCTTTATCAACAAAATCGGTCCGGCGATCGCAAGCGGTATCGTGGGGATAACCGTGATCGCATCGGGAATTTCCACTGCACAAAGCGCGTCGGATGTGACGAGCGAAGGCCTGCTGCTTATGAAAACAGCCATGATGATATTCCCGCTTATCTGCATTGCCGCCGGATATATTCTCTATCGGCATAAATACAAAATAGACGCCCGGCTATACAGCCGAATCATTGAAGAACTGCAGGACCGGGGAGATATCCGAATCGATCGGCAATAAAGCCATGCTTCCTTTTATGGGATTGGATAGCGGCATAGGGGCGACGAAAGGAGGCCGCAATTGGTCAGCATAATTGTTCCGGTCTACAATGCGCAAAGCACGATCGGCAGATGTCTTGACAGCATACGAAAGCAGACGCTCCGGGATATTGAGGTCATCATTGTTAACGATGGCAGCACCGACAACAGCGGCAACCTGATACGGAACTATACGGAAGCGGATCCGCGCTTTCGCCTGGTTGAAAAGGAAAACGCCGGTGTCTCCGCCGCCAGGAACATTGGAATCGAACACGCGAGCGGGGAATTTCTTCAATTTGCGGACAGCGACGATTGGCTGTCGGAAAACGCCTCGCAGTCCTTGCTGGACGCCATGCTGCTCTATGACGCGGATATGGTCATATCGGATTTTGTCAGAGTGTATGAGCGATCCAGGGCCGTTATGGGGAACCTGCCGAAATCGGGGTATATGACCTGCGCGGAGTTTGCCACACACATGATGAAGGCTCCCGCCAATTTCTATTACGGGGCTATGTGGAACAAATTATACCGTTCCAAAATCGTTAAGAGAGCAAAAGTCAGATGTTCAACCGAACTGACCTGGGCCGAGGATTTCCTGTTTAATCTGGAATATCTGTACCATACGCGCCGTGTTGCCGTAATCCACGAGCCGGTTTATTTTTACGTAAAGAGAAAAGGAAGTCTCATTGATGCGGAAACGAACCTGTCTTCCATCATTTTACATAGCGATTGCCCATGATAAAAGGAAAGTAAACGGAAGAATGCTCTGAAATACTTGACCATGAGAAAGGGGCAGTTCACCAGGAAAAGTGAACTGCCCCTTATCAAAACGATCACTTTACTCCGGAAGAGGCTCCTCCTCTTTTTTGCGGCAGTCGGGGCAAAGACCCTCGAACACCGTCAAATGCTGGACGATCTCATAGCCGGTCTGTTCCGAAAGCCGGCGGTCCAGTTCATTGCTGTACGGAACGGGCGCGTCGCTCACCCTGCCGCACCGCATGCACCGTATGTGATAGTGCGGCTCCATGCGCCAGTCGAAGCGGTCCACGCCGGGTACGACGACATGGCGGATCTCGCCGCTGTCGGCTAAAAGCTTCAGGTTCCTGTAAACCGTTCCGCGGCTGATTTTCGGATCGATTCCCCGCACATAGAGGTAGATTTGGTCGGCGGTAAGATGGTCCCCGTGGGCCCTGACCGCTTCCAAAACCATATTCCGCTGTTTGGTGTTCCGCCGGGCTTTCATCCGCCGCACGCTCCAAGAAAAAGTTTACTCCATTTTACTTGAAAGCGTGGCCTTTATCAACCCGCTGTTGTCCAGCCTGGATAATTCCTTTACCCGGTCCATGCAAAGGCCCAGCGCCTCCGTCATCCGTTCGCCGTATTCCGGGTCTGCAAGGTAGCAGTGCGCCGCGTGGCGGTATTTGATGTTTTCGGTGACGGGGGCGATATCCGCGGCGGTGTTGCCGATGAGAATCTGCTTCTTTTCCTCCGTCAATATGCGCCACAGGTCTCCGCCCGCGCGGAAGCAATCGTCGGTGGGATCGTCCTTGGGGTCGTAGCGCCATACCGCGCCCTCTACCGGAAGCGGCGGCTCCGCCACCTCGGGCTGCGCGGTCCAGTAGCCCGCGCTGTTGGGGGAGTAGGCGGGCGCTGCGCCGTAGTTGCCGTCCACGCGCATCGCGCCGTCGCGGTGGTAGTCGTTTACCTCGCATTTGGCGCGGTTAACCGGGATCAGGTCGTGGTTGACGCCCAGGCGGTAACGCTGCGCGTCGCCGTAGGAAAACAGCCTGCCCTGCAGGAAGCGGTCGGGCGAAAAGCCGATGCCCGGGACGACGTGCGCGGGCGTGAACGCGGATTGCTCCACCTCCGCAAAGTAGTTTTCCGGGTTGCGGTTCAACTCCAGCTCGCCCACCTCGATCAGGGGGAATTCCTTGTGGCGCCAGATCTTGGTGATATCGAACGGGTTTTCATAGTGGGTTTTTGCCTGTTCCTCGGTCATGACCTGGATGTACATGGCCCATTTCGGATAATCGCCCCGCTCTATCGCCTCGAACAGGTCCTTGCCGTGGTATTCCCGGTCCATGCCGTTGATATTGGCCGCTTCCTCGTTGGTCAGGTTCCTGATGCCCTGCCGGGTCTTGAAATGGAACTTGCACCAGACGCGCTCGTTCTTTTCATTGTACAGGGAAAACGTATGCTCGCCGAAGAAGTGCATGTGGCGGAAGGACGCGGGGATGCCGCGGTCGCTCATCACGATGGTGATCTGGTGGAAGCACTCGGGCAGGAGCGTCCAGAAATCCCAGTTGTTCTGCGCGGAACGGCGGCCCGTGTGGGGGTCGCGCTTGACCGCGCGGTTCAGGTCGGAGAAGTTATGCACGTCGCGGATGAAAAACGTGGGCGTGTTGTTGCCGACCAGGTCCCAGTTGCCCTCTTCCGTATAGAACTTGACGGCCACGCCGCGGATGTCGCGCTCGCAGTCCGCAGCGCCCCTTTCGCCCGCCACGGTGGAAAAGCGGAGAAACAGTTCGGTCTCCTTGCCCGGCTGGAGGACCTTCGCCTTCGTGTACCGGGAAATATCGTGCGTCACCGTCAGCTTGCCGTAGGCGCCCCAGCCCTTGGCGTGCATGCGCCGCTCGGGGATGACCTCGCGGTTGAAATGCGCCATTTTTTCCATCAGCCAGACGTCCTGCATGACGACCGGCCCGCGGGGACCCGCGGTAATGGAGTTTTCGTTGTCCGCGACGGGCGCGCCCGCCTCGTTGGTCAGCTTTTTGTACTCATCCATATTCCTGCCTCCTTTAAATTAAGATGCTATAGCAACAGGCCAACGGACGCCTGCCAATAGCCGGATTTCCCCCGCTCAGATGGAAGCGCACAGATACAAAATCCATAGGTACGCGCAGCTCTTGGGGATCATCAGCATGCCCAGCTTCCGGTTCGCGTTTACAAAGAGCACCACGGGCATATAAAAAGCGAAGCTCAGCGCGATGGCGAGCCACATCCGGCGCAAGCCCGGGACCGCCTGCGCCTGGACGCCCCAGAGAACGGCTACGGCGACGCCCAGAAGCACAAACGGGATGTTGCGGAAAACCGCCCAGCTTACCGGGGGTTTTTCATCGTACCAGCGATTTTGGCTGAAAAAACACAGGGCGATGCGCGAAGCGGCCAGCGCGTATATAACGGCCGTCCAGGCCCGTGCGGAGGCGAAGGGGAACAGCATCGCCCCGATATGAAAGAGCAGTACGTAGAACACCGTCATGGTGAGGGACGTAACGAGCTTCCCCAGGCCCATCGCTTTCTGGAAGCGCCGCCCGTCGCCCGTTACGGCCGCGGCGATGCGCGGCAAAAGGTGGAACATGTCCCCGCCCGCCAGTATGAGCGCCATGATCCCCGCGAGCGTCTGCACCCGCCCGGACGCGTTTTGTAATATCAGGACGCCGATAAAAAGCGCAAGGCAAAGGTAGCCGATATCGAATACGGCTTCCAGCCAGCCGAACATGCGGCGGGGAGGGAGCGTCCCCGCGCGGATGCTTTCGTTCATTTTGCGGCCTCGCTCTCCGGATGATCGGAACCGGTTTTTGCCCCGGCCCGGGCGGCGCGCTTCGGGTTCTCCGGGAACCATCCCTTTTGCACGCGTTCCTCCTGGTGCTTCAGCTCGCCGATGCTCCACAGCAGCGTAAAGCCCAGCACCGCCAGGATTGCGGAAAGCACCGCCCGCGCAACAAAGAGCGACGCAATGCAGCACGCGAGGCCGCAAACCAGAAACACGGGCCAGATTTTACAGGAAAAACGGTATTCGCATTTGACGACGATGGGATGGAACGCGCCGATGATCAAAAACGTCATGGCGCCGATGGCAATGCCGGACCAATACATGAGCGCCCTCCATTAATAGGACTTAGTACTGATAATATACCCTGATGCGGAGCGAATGTCAATAGTGTGCCGCCGCAAAATTTGTCCCTTGGTGACAGGTTAAAAAATCATACATTTTGGTTGCATTATTACAAAGACTTACATGCCTTCGCGAACGTACACTATGCATGCGGGTATGGGCAGGGAAGCCACAACCCCCGCCAAATCTTTTACGCATAGGGGAGGAGCATGTATGAAAAAACCGTTTGCCATTGTCCTGACGCTCTTATTGGTACTCACGTTGTTTGCGGGCTGCCAGAGCGCGCCCGCGGCGACAGCCAACGACAAGCTGGTGGTCGGCTTCGCGCAGATCGGCCAGGAATCCGGCTGGCGCGACGCGGAAACCGCATCCATCCAGTTCTACGCGGGCCAGAACCTCGATACCATCGACCTGAAATTCGCGGACGCGCAGCAGCAGCAGGCCAACCAGATCAAGGCCATCAAGTCCTTTATTGAAATGGGCGTCGACGTCATCGGCGTAGCGCCGGTGGTGGAAACGGGCTGGGAAGCCGTGTTCAAGGAAGCCAAGGACGCGGGCATCCCCATCGTGCTGGTGGACCGCATGGCGAAGCTCGAGGACGAGAGCCTGTACGCCACGTTCATCGGCTCCGACTTCATTGAGGAGGGCAAGAACGCCGCCATCGAAATGAGCAACCTGTTGGGCGGCACCGGCAAGATCGTGGAGCTGGAGGGCACGGTGGGCGCTTCCGCCGCCAACGACCGCAAGACGGGCTTTGACGAGGAGATTGCCGCCAACCACCCCGGCATCGAGATTTTAGCCTCCCAGACCGGCGACTTCACGCGCGCAAAGGGCAAGGAAGTCATGGAATCCTTCCTAAAGACCTACGGCGCGGAGATCAAGGGCGTGTACGGCCATAACGACGACATGGTGCTCGGCGCCATCGAGGCCATCAAGGAAGCGGGCTTTAAGCCCGGCGTGGATATCAAGACCGTTTCCGTCGACGGCGTCAAGGGCATATTCGAGGCCATGGCCGCGGGCGAGGCCAACGTGACGGTGGAGTGCAACCCGCTCCTCGGGCCGCAGTTCTTCGACGTCTGCGCCAAGCTGAAAGCGGGCCAGACGGTGGAAAAATGGATCAAGTCCGAAGAGGGCATCTACCGTGCGGATACCGCCGCGGCGGACCTCCCGAACCGGAAGTACTAAAGCACCGGCGTGAAACCTGTCCGCTCCGGCTTCACGCCGGAGCGGATTTTGTGCTATGGAAGGCGAAATACCTTGAGATTGGAGGAACCGCGCATGGAGCAAACGCAGCCGCTGCTTTCCATGCAGCATATCAGAAAGACATTCCCGGGCGTCGTCGCGCTCGACGACGTGCATTTCACGCTGGAGCGGGGCAGCATCCACGCGCTGCTGGGGGAGAACGGGGCGGGGAAATCCACGCTCATCAAGGTGCTCACCGGCGTGGAAAAGCGCGACGCGGGGACCGTGACGCTCGGCGGGAAGGAGATATTCCCGAAATCCGCGCAGGAGGCGCAGGAATTGGGCGTGAGCACGGTGTACCAGGAAGTCAACCTCTGCCCCAACCTTTCGGTCGCGGAAAACGTGTTCATCGGCCGCGCGCCGGGCAGCGGATTCAAAATTGACTGGAAGACCATGAACAAGCGGGCGGAGGAGCTTTTACGCCGCTTCGACCTTTCGGTGGACGTGACGCGCCCGCTCTCCTGCTATCCCGTGGCGGCCCAGCAGATGGTGGCCATCGCCCGCGCGGTGGATATTTCCGCCAAGGTGCTCATATTAGACGAGCCGACCTCGAGCCTGAGCGTGGTGGAGGTGGAAAAACTCTTTGCCATCATGCGCAAGCTTAGCGCCGAGGGCATGGGAATCATATTCGTGACGCATTTTCTGGAGCAGGTCTACGAGGTAAGCGATACCATCACGGTGCTCCGGGACGGCAAGTATGTGGGCACATACGCTACGGCGGAGCTTCCGCGCGTGCAGCTTGTGGCCAAAATGATCGGCAAGGAGTACGCCGCGTTCGAAGGCGGCGCGCTCTTTTTTGACGGCGCGGAGCAAAAGCGCGAGCTGCTGCTCCGGCTGAACCGGGTCAGCCTCGAAAACTCCGTGGAGGATCTGGACCTCGACGTGCGCAAGGGCGAGGTGCTGGGCTTTTCCGGGCTCTTAGGCTCGGGCAGGAGCGAAACGGCGCGCGCCATATTCGGCGTGGACCGCATCACAGGCGGCACGTTTACGCTCAAGGGAAAACCCCTGGAGCTCAAAGACCCCATAGACGGCATGCGCAAGGGCTTCGCCTTCTGCCCGGAAAACCGGAAGACGGAGGGCATCATCGGGGAGTTAAGCCTGCGCGACAACATCGCGCTCGCGCTGCAGGCGAAAAAAGGCATGTTCAAAAAGCTTCCGCGGGCGGAGGCAAACAGGCTTGCCGAGCGCTATATCGCGGAGCTTTCCATTAAAACCCCCTCCGACGAGCAATTTGTCCACAACCTTTCGGGCGGCAACCAGCAGAAGGTGATACTCGCGCGCTGGCTTGCGACGGACCCGGAGCTTTTGATACTGGATGAGCCTACGCGCGGCATAGACGTGGGCACCAAGGCGGAAATACAAAAAATCGTCGTCACGCTTGCCCACGGCGGCATGGCGCTCGTTTTCATCTCCTCCGAAATCGACGAAATGCTCCGCTGCTGCTCGCGCATCGTCGTGCTGCGGGACCGGAAGAAGGTGGCGGAGCTGGGGGGAGAACAGATCAGCGAACGGACGATCATGGAACATATCGCGGGAGGTGAGCCAAAATGAGGGCGCGCTGGAAACGCTTCTATCAGGCGCAGGTGTTCTGGCCGCTGATGGTGCTGCTCGCCATATTGCTGATAAACGGCGTCATCACCGGCGGCAAATTCTTTGAAATGAGCGTGGTGGACGGCCACCTGTTCGGCCGCGTCATCGATATCATCCGCAACGGCAGCAAGCTGATGCTGCTGTCTATCGGCATGACGATGGTGCTTGCGTCCGGCGGAACGGATATTTCGGTGGGTTCCATCATGGCCATTTCGGGCGCCGTCGCCTGCAGTATCATAGACCGCCGCATCCTCCCGGCGGCGGACGGGAGCCTGGCCGCCGCGGTGGGCCTGGCGCTTGCCGCCGGCATCCTCTGCGGGGCGTGGAACGGCCTGCTTGTGGCGAAGGTCAAACTCCAGCCCATCGTGGCCACGATGATACTCCTTGTGGCGGGCCGCGGCATCGCGCAGCTCATCACAAGCGGCAAGATCGTCACCATCAATTCGGACGCGTACTATTTCATAAACGGCGGCTATATCCTGGGGCTTCCGTTCCCCGTCTACATCGTGGGGTTCTTTTTGCTGCTTTCGCTGCTGTTTACCAAAAGGACGGCGTTCGGGCTGTTTTTGGAGTCCATCGGCTGCAACGCCACCGCGAGCCGCTTCGCGGGCGTCAAGGTGGACCGCATCAAGTTTATGGTCTACACGTTTTCCGGCCTGATGGCGGCGGTGGCGGGGCTCATCGAAAGCGCGGGCATCAAGGGCGCGGATTGCAACAACGCGGGCCAATTTATTGAAATGGATGCCATACTCTCCGTCGCCATAGGCGGCACGCTGCTTTCGGGCGGGCGCTTTTCCATCGTCTCGAGCATCGTGGGCGCGCTTATCATACAGAGCATCACTACGTCGGTGCTGGCGATGGAGGTGGCGCCGCAGGCGACGCAGGTGGTCAAAAGCGTTATCGTCATACTCATCTGCCTGTTCCAGTCGTCCTCGTTCAAGCAGGCGGTCACAAGGAAAGCGGCGCGGAAGGCGGTGGCAAAGACATGAAAAAACGGCGGGGCGTCAAGAACCTTTCGCTTCTGATCACAATCGTTCTCTTTATCGCGCTGTTCCTGTTCGGCGCGGCGGCGTTCAACAATTTCTTTTCGCTTTCCACATTCTGCAACCTGCTCAACGACAACGCCTACCTCATCATCGTTTCCGTGGGCGTCACGTTTGTGCTCATTGCGGGCGGCATCGATATTTCCGTCGCCTCCACGGTGGCGTTCACCTGCGTGCTCTCCGCGTTTTTGCTGCGGGCGGGCGTGCCGGCGGGCCCGGTCATACTGCTTGTGCTCTTAATCGGCGCGGCGTTTGGCGCGGGGATGGGGAGCCTCATCCAGTTTTTCAGGCTCCAGCCCTTTATCGTCACGCTGGCGGGGCAGTTTTTTTTCAGGGGCATGTGCGCCGTCATCAGCACCGAGTCCATCCCCATATCCGACGCGTTTTATATGGACATGGCGCTCAACAAGCTGGTGTTCGGCCGCGCCAAGCTCTATTACTATGTGCTCATCGCACTCGCCGCGGTGTTTGCCGCGTGGTATGCGCTCAGGCACACCCGCTTCGGCCGGAACGTGTACGCCATAGGCGGCAGCGAGCAGAGCGCGCTGCTCATGGGCCTGCCGGTGGCGCGGACAAAGGTGCTTGTCTATACCATCAGCAGCTTTTGCGCTTCTTTGGGCGGCGTGGTGTTCAGCTTTTATACGCTGGCGGGGTATTCGCTGCAGAATATCGGGCTGGAGCTTGACGCCATCTCCTCCGCCGTGATCGGCGGCACGCTCTTAACGGGCGGCGTGGGCACGCCGATAGGCTCCCTGTTCGGCGTGCTGATACAGGGCGTTATACAGAACCTTGTCACCTACCAGAACCTCAACACCTGGTGGACCAAGGTCGCAAACGCCGCGCTCCTGTGCGTATTCATCGTCATACAGCGTATCATCGCGCTGCGGGCGGAAAAAGACAGGCTGGGGTAATAGAGGGACTAAGTGCGTCAAAAAGATACGTTGGGACGGACCCACAGCTTGCAATGATCATGCAGGCCCTAACGGGCTTGCACTCCCTTGCGGAGCCGTCGCGGAGGGATTCTTTCACGAAACGCACATATTCGCATACGCTTTCCTGGGGAATCCCTCCACCGCTGGCGCGGTTCCCCTCCCTTTTACAAGGGAGGCTTTGGGCGCTCTATTACGGCTATTCCACTGAGTGTTTATGAAAAAGAGGAAAAGCTTTCGCGATCCGGGCAAGAGCTGTTTTTGCACCGCTTGTGAAAGGAAGGCGGCAGGCAAAGCCTGACGCCGGCGCCGTATTGTGCGTTCGCCCATATCAACTTATAATTGGAGGAGGGGGTGTGCCGGGGAATGAAGCGATGGGTCCTGCTGCCGAACGCGCAGTTTCGTACCAGGCTGGTGGCGCTCTATATCCTCATTGCGCTCATCCCGCTGGTGCTGTTCGCGCTTGTCAGCGGCGCGGTCTCCATCTCCCGCGCGCAGAACACCGCGGCCTCCCACACGGCGCAGATGGTCAGCCAGGTCAGCAATTCCATAGACGTCTATATCCGGAGCATCGATAAACTGGCGAACCTCATATCCCTGTCCCTGCAGAGGGAGGCGGCGTCCGGCGCGCAAAGCGCGTATCCGCGCGCGGCGCTGACGAGCGCGCTTTATGATGTCGCCGCCTCGCACCCCGAGATCGCGGGGATATTGGTCGCGATGGAGGACGATACCTGCATCCCCGTGGGCATGTCGCGGATTTCGCGCGACCCGTTCCGCGAAGAGGAATGGTACAAGCGCGCGGCGAGGACACCCGCGGACATCGCGCTGGTCAACAGCATCGCCGGGCGCAACGTGACATTAAACGGCGACACCAGCACGGACAACGTGTTTTCTTTAGCCAAGGCAGTGACCGACCCGGATACCGGGGAGGTGTTGGGCGTGGTGCTTTTTGACGTCAGGCACGACATATTGAAGGACTCCATCAGCAGCATTACGATCGGCGAGAACGGCTTTGTGTTTGTGACGGACGCGGAAGGCAACATCATATACACGCCGCTCAACGATATCGTTTACCGCGTCAACCCGCAGTGGCTCACGGCGGGGGACGCCATATTCCCCGTCTCCATCCGCAACGCGGAGTACCAGATCCATGTCAGAAGCTCGCCCTATACCGGGTGGAAGACGGTGGGCGTGTTTGCGCTCAAGGAGGTCATGGGCAACGTCAACTCCATGCTCGCGATGCTCACCGTCGCGATGCTCGTTTCCGTCGCCATCATATCGCTTGTGGCGCTGCCGCTTTCCAATTCCGTGACGAAGCCGCTTTTAAAGCTCCAGCGCCTGATGAAGCAGGCGGAATCGGGCGACCTCACCGTGCATTTCAACACCCAGTACCATGACGAGATCGGCGAACTGGGCAACAGCTTCAACCACATGCTCAGCCGGATCGACGAGCTGATCCACCAGGTGTACGAGGAGCAGCGGCACAAGCGGGACGCGGAGATGAAAAGCCTGCAGGAGCAGATCAAGCCGCATTTTCTTTACAACACGCTCGATACCATCAGCTGGATGGCGCGCGAGTACGAGGCGGCGGATATCGTGCAGCTTGTGGACGCGCTCACCAGCATGTACCGCATAGGCCTGAGCCAGGGGCGGGACGTCATCACCGTGGAGGAGGAAGTGCGCCATGTGTCCAACTATCTCTATATTCAGGAGATCCGCTATAAATCCAAGCTGAAGTACCGCATCGAAACCGACCCCGCCACGCTCAGCGTGGAGGTGCCCAAGCTCATTTTGCAGCCGCTCGTGGAGAACGCCATCTACCACGGCATCAAGAAAAAGCGCGGCGGCGGCACGGTCGTGATAGAAAGCGAGCGCAAGGGGGACCATATCCGACTCACCGTCCGGGACGACGGCGCGGGCATGGATGCGGCGCAGCTTGCCGCGCTTCGCGCGGGGCTTGGCGAGGAGCGCGGGCAGCAAAGCTTTGGCCTGTATTATGTCAAGGAGCGCATCCGCCTGTATTACGGAACCGATTATTCCATTGCGGTGGACAGCGCGCCAGAGGAAGGCACATCCGTCACCATCAGCCTTCCTTTGGAACGATTGCCTGTAAAGGAAGCGAACAGCGATGTATAAGGTATTGATCGCGGACGACGAGGAGATCATCCGCCGCGGGGTTGCCAGGCTCTTGCAGAAGGACCCGGATTTTTGCGTGGTGGCGGAGGCGGAGGACGGTGAAATGGCGCTGGAACTGGCCTCCGCGCACCTGCCGGACCTCCTGCTGGTGGATATCAACATGCCCTTTCTGAACGGGCTGGAGTTCATAGAAAAGCTGGGGGACCTGCTAAAAAACGCCGTCATCATCGTCATCACGGGGTACGACCAGTTCGCCTACGCGCAGCAGGCGCTGCGTTTAAAGGTGTTCGATTATTTATTGAAACCGCTTTCGGAGCCCGTGTTTTTTGACTCCATCAAAAAGGCGAAGGACCACCTCGCCCGGCACGGCAAGCAGGTGCAGTACCTCAACTGGGCGAAGCTGCAAATAGAAAAATACCGCCCCGCGCTTTGCGCGGAGTTCACCAGGAACTGGCTCAAGGGGTATTTTGCGCCCACCGAGATACAGGGCCAGGCGGAAAAACTCTCCCTGACGCTGCCGGAGCGGGAAACGGGGCTGATACTGTTCCGCCTCACGCCGGATTCGCTCCCTGCCGAGCTGCAATGGGACGATCAGACGCTCTATTACGCCGCGGAAAACATCGCCCGGGAGGTGTTTTCGCCCTGCGCCCCCGTGTTTACGGCGGAAGCGTCCAGCGGGGACCTTGCGCTCGTCTGCTCCGCATTTCCCGAAAAACAGTTCCTGGAATGCGCGGCGGACGCAAAGCGCCTGCTGCAGGAGCATCTTCCCGTAAAGGCGCTGCAGGTCGCAAAAATCAAGGAGCGCTGGGCGGATATGCCGCACGCCATGGACGAGGCGGAGGAGGAGATGGAGCTTCTGAAGCAGTCCCCGTCCCTCATGCGGCATGTGCGCGCCTACATGGACGCCCACTTTATGGAGGAGCAGTTCTCCCTGCAGGAGGCGGCGGAAAACCTGCACGTCTCCCCGCAGCATTTAAGCCGCGTATTCCGGCGGGAAACGGGCATCACGTTTATGGAGCATGTGACGCGGCTGCGCATCCGCCGGGCGTCCGAGCTTCTGCTGCGGAAGGATTTCAGGATCTACGAGATCGCGGAGCGGGTGGGCTACGCCAACCAGCATTATTTCAGCAGCGCCTTCAAAAAGGTATTGGGCGTTTCTCCCATGGAGTACAGGCGCAGCATGAAAAAGGAGTGACGCGATGAAAATTCTCCGTTATACCGCCATCGCGCTCGTTGCGCTGCTTGCGGCCGCGCTTTTTCCGGGCTGCGCCGGAACGCAGGAAACGCTTTCCGAGGTGGAGTACGTCATCGGCGTGTCCCAGGCCAACATGCGCGAGCCGTGGCGGCTCGTGCTCACCCGCGAGATTCAGGAGGAGGCAAAAAAACACCCGAATGTCCGCCTGGTGTTTACCGACGCCACGCAGGACAGCAAAAAGCAGATCTCGGACATCGAGCGGCTGCTCGGCTACGGCATCGATCTGTTGATCGTGTCCCCCGCCAATGCGGAGGAGATCACTCCCGTCGTCAGCCGGGTATATCAAAGCATCCCCGTGATCGTATTGGACCGCGCGGTGGAAGGGTACGACTATACGCTCTTTATCGGCCCCGACAACCAGCGCATCGGCAGGCAGGCGGGGGAGGCCGTAAAGCGCATGGCGGAGACCAGGGCAGACGAGCGGACGCCGGAGGAACACGCAGGGATACAGGTGCTGGAGGTGTTCGCGGAATCCGATTCGCTCGCTACGGCCGAGCGCAGCGCGGGGTTTATGGAGGAGACCGCGGGGAACAAAAACATTTCCGTCCGGCCGTTCGCGCTCAAAAACCAGCTGCGGGATACCGCGGAGGACGCGCTCTTAGAGAACGAGGCGGCGCTTTCGGGCGTAGACGTGGTGTTTGCCCACAGCGACGATATCGCGCTGGGCGTATCCCGCGCGCTCAAAGCCCTTCATAAAGACGGCTCCATCCGCATCATCAGCATCGACGGATATTCCGGGGAAAACGGCGGGCTGGAGCTGGTAAAGAAGGGCGTCATCAGCCAGACGGTCACATGCCCAACGGGCGGCCGGGAAGCCGTGCGCTACGCCATAGAGATACTCAAGCATGTCGAGGGCGTGCCCAAGCAGGTGATCCTGCGCAGCCACAGCATCACGGGCGTAAGCGATGTGGAAGGCTACGAGCGCATGCGGCAGAGCCTGCCGCGCGAACTCACGCGGCCCATCCGCGTGGGTTACGCGCAGGTGGGCAAGGAAAGCTCCTGGCGGCTTGCCAACAACGCGTCCATACAATCCGCCGCGCACGCGTTCCATATCGAGCTTACCGCGGTCGACGCCAACCAGAGCCAGCAGCGGCAGGTGGAGGCGGTGCTCGGGTTTATAGTGGATCGGGTGGACGTCATCGTCATATCCCCCGTGGTCAACACCGGGTGGGACCAGGTCCTGCGCGAGGCGAAAGCGGCCGGTATCCCCGTCCTCTTGAGCGACCGCAACATCGAGGTGCCGGACGAGGACATGTTCCGCACGTTCATCGGCGCGGATTTCAAGGAGGAAGGCCGCCGCGCCATGCGGTGGATATTAAAGAACGTTCCGGCAAGCGAAGACGGGCGCACGCTGAATATTATGGAGCTGCAGGGCACGGTCGGCGCCACGCCCACGGTGGAGCGCAAGCAGGGGTTTGAGATGCTGCTGGAAAAGAACGCGGGGTACCGCATCGTCCATTCGGAAAGCGGGAATTTCACGCTGGAGGGCGGAAAACAGATCGTGCAGCGGTATCTGGACGCGCATGAATGGGATGTGGACATCATATTCGCCCACAATGACGATATGGCGCTGGGCGCGATCGAGGCGCTGGAGGCGCACGGACTTAGGCCGGGGAGGGACATCAAGATCGTATCGGTGGACGGCACCCGCGCCGCGCTCGAAGCGATCGTGGCGGGCAAGCTCAACTGCTCCGTGGAATGCAGCCCCCTCTTGGGCCCCCAGCTGATGAAGGCCGTCACGGACCTGATGGCGGGCAAGGAGCTGCCGCTGCGCATCATCACGGACGAGGTGGTATTCACGGAGGAGAACGCGAAAAAAGCCCTGCCGGGGCGTACGTATTAACGCGGATATCCCCCGGAATACGGATTTTCCTGTAAATAAATAGGCGGGCGGGCGCATAAGGATAAACAGCTTGAAGAGAAGAGGTGTTATCCATGCAGCCTCCCGGCGCCCAGAGAACGTACTTGCTCAACCAGGTGGAATTCGCGTTTCAGCTGCGCAGGCTATTGCAGGAAAATGCGCAGTGGACACGGGAAGTGATGCTTCTCTCCGCCGCGGAGGGGGGAGACGCGGAGGCGGCGCTGCAGCGGCTTGGACGCAATGTGCAGGAGATGTCCGGCCTGGTCCGGCAGATGTACGGCGAGCGCACCGCCGCGCAGTTCGACGGCATATTGAACGTCCAGAACAACCTGGTCGTGGAGATGATCGACGCAATCAAGGCCAACGATACGCAGCGGCTCAATGAGCTGAACATCCAGGCGTATGCCGTTGCGGATAATGCCGCGGACTTTATTTCCGGGCTGAACAGCAGCTTTGACCGGAATGAATTTAGGGTGATATTCTATGATCTGGCCTATATGATAGAAAACGAGGCCATGCAGATACTTTCCGGCCGTTACGCCGAAAGCATCGCGCAGTACGACCGGATCGTCGACCGCATGATGACCATGGCGGACGACATCATATTCACCGTTATACGGCAGGTATAAATCAAAGACTGTATATGGATCAGCGTCCGGGGGAGCATGCGTGAACCCCGTCTTTGTTTTGCGGCCTCAGCGCTTCATGGGCTTATAGCTCCAAAGGTCGCTTTTTGAGAAAGAAACGGCGTCGGCGCCCTGTTCGAACGCCGCCTCGATCTGGCTGCTGTCGCTGAGGAGGCCGCCGAGAATGATCGGTATGCTGAAATGCGCCTTGTATTTTGCGACGATGGAGGGCGCGATGGCCGGCATGATCTCGATACAGTCGGGCTCGTTTTCACGGATGGCGTCAAGAGAATTGCGAAACGATTGGGTATCGATCAAAAATACACGCTGGATCGTCGCAAGGCCTTCTTTTTTCGCGGCTTTGATGACGGTGCTCTTCGTCGAAACGATACCGTAAGGGCCGATGTGCTTTTGAATAAACCGCAGAGATTCCTTGTCGCCGCTGAGTCCCCGCAGCAGATCGGCATGCAGGAAAATAGGCTTCATCCGGCAAAAGGCCTTGAAGGAATTTGAAATCACGGTATTAATTTCGGCCTTCATATAAATGACGGACCCGACATCCGATGCGACGGCGGCGCTCAACGCCTTCGTCTCACAGGCCGCGATGATCGGATTTTTTTGAAACAGCTCGATAATAACGGCAATCCCCCTCTTCTAAGCATTCCGATTCTTAATTATACCTTTTGCTCCTTGGCGCGCAACAGGTTTGCATACTTTTAACAAAGACTTCACGCGCGCTTTATTGATTTTCGCGTATGTTCTGTTTATCCTGTAACAAGACGCCGCGGGAAGCTTCCGGCGGCCGATGACTAGCTGCGGTATGTTGGGTGGAGCGCGAGAGATAGCCCGCATATACTTTCGGGAAAAGACGGTTGTTTTTTTCCCGGTGAAGTATACGGGCTGTTTTTTTGTGCCATGGGCAAACATGCGGCCGGCGCATACGGGGGAAAAGAAAATGAACAAAATACGGATGGTCGTCAGCGACCTGGACGGCACGCTCCTGGACGACAGCCACAGGCTCAATGACGACCTGGTCGGGCGGATCAAAAGTTTCACCGAAGCCGGCGGACTTTTTACCATCGCTACGGGGAGGAACTGGCTCGCCGCAAAAGAAATTATCAAAAGGCTTGCAATCCGCCTGCCGGCGATTTTGTGCAACGGCGCCGTACTGGCCGACGAAAAAGAGATCTATTACCGGTCGGATATGCCGATCGGCCGGATGAAAAACCTGTTCCTGGACGCACACGGAGAGGGGCTCTCCGTTCTGCTGTTCGAGCACGACATGGTGCGCGGCTTCGGCAACGGCGCGGGTTTCAAGCGATTTCGCGAGAAGGAGAAAGCGCCGGTGGAGCCGGTGGAGCCGGACGACGTATTTTTCGGCGGGAGGGGTGTCTTGAAGGCGGTGCTGGTCGGGCCCTTTGAGAAAAGCGCCGCGCTGTGGCGGAAGCATCAGGCGGGCTTTGAAGGGGAATTCAGCTGCGTACAGAGCGAATCCGATTTCCTTGAGATTGTGAAATGCGGGGAAGACAAAGGCAGGACGATGCTGAAGCTGGCGGAACGGCTGGGCGTTGCGCCCGGGGAAATACTGGCCATCGGCAACCATATGAACGACAAGGAGATGATTTCCGCGGCGGGCGTGGGCGCGGCTGTATCCGACTGCGCGGCAGACCTGAAGCCGTATGCCGATTTCGTATGCAGCAAGCCGAAGGACCGGGGCGTCCTAGAAGCAATGGACCTGTTCTGCGGCGGGCCATGATAGGGTTCCGATAGGGCTAGATTTTACCTTGACTTTACTCCGGTTCCGTTGATGCGGCTCAAGAAGGCGGATATAATTTTTTTCATCAGGGATTGCGGCATAAAAGCGATTTCCTGAAACGGCATTAAGGTAGAGGCAAAGAGAAAACCTTATGGCAGTGCGGGCTGAAGCGGCAGGACGGCTTTACCCTTCATTGCGCGAGGTGTTCTGTTTGCCTTTTTTTCCCGGCACTTGAAGCATCTCGGCCGCTTTGGATCCGGATCATTCGGGAGAAAGGCGGGGTGGTTGACGGGCTGATTCAACAAGGCGCTTCAGACAAATTGAAAACACAGGTTTCATGAACTTTAAGAATGAAAAGGAGAAAAATCATGAACATGAAGAGAAAGGCCGCGGCCCTGGTTCTGGCAATCATGCTGACGTTGTCGTTTTTTGCCGGCTGCGCGAATACGGCTGACGTTCAGCCCGCCGGGGATACGGCGCAGCCCTCCGCACAACCCTCTGCAGGCGCGGTCCCCGCGGCGACCCAATCGGTCGATACGCTCAAGGTGGGCCTGGCCGCGATGCTGAACAACTTCGACCCTCTCTACGGCATCGGCATCGCCAGCATCAAGATTTTCTACAACATCTTCGACACACTCCTCACCACGGACAAAAACGGCAATATCGTCGGACAGCTGGCCGAAAGCTTCGAGTGGGCCGATGACAAGACGCTCAACGTCAGGCTCCGGCCGGGCATCACCTTCCAGAACGGCGAGCCCTGCACGGCCGACGACGTGAAATTCACCTTTGACCGCGTTCTCAGCGGATACGGAGACGGTACGATCAGCCTGCTGTATGAAACGCTCGAGTCCGTCGCGGTACTGGATGAGCTGACCGTACAGTTCAAAACGAAAACGGTGGACGCGGCGTTTCTCGACAGGCTCGGCTCCATCTGGGGCGCCAGCATCGTCCCCAAGGACTACACCGAAAAGGTCGGCGACGAGGTCTTCAAGACGCAGCCCATCGGGACGGGCCCGTATCAGATGACCTCCTATTCTCCCGAAAAAATCGTGCTGACCCGCTACGACGGGTTCTGGGGCGAAAAGCCGTCCGCCCGGCAGATCGAGTTTATCCTGTATCCCGAGGCGTCGGCCAGGGTCACCGCGCTCATTAACGGCGAGGTCGATATCATCAATGACGTCAAAGCCGACATGGTCCAAAATATCGAGAGCCGGGACGGTCTCCACGTGCTCGGCACGCCGATCCAGAACATCCACATTTACGTATTCAGCACGGCCAACGGCCCCATGAAGAGCGAGAAGTTCAGGCAGGCGCTGACGATCGGCATCAACAGGCAGCTTCTGGTGGACACGCTCTGGGGAGAGTACGCCGAGGTTCCGCAGGGCCATCAGTTCAAATCCTATGGCGATACCTATGTCGGCGAGTATCCCGGCATCCGGTACGACACTGAGCGCGCCCGGCAGCTTGTGCAGGAATCCGGCTATGACGGCACCGTGATCGAAATCGAAATGCGCCAGGGGTACTATACCAACGGAGATCAGGCCGGCGAAGCCATCGTTGACATGTGGAAGGACATCGGCGTCAACGCGAAGGTCGTGTACAAGGATGCGATGCCCTGGGAGGAGACGAAGCACATCAGGGCCTGGTCCAGCGCGTCCCGTTTTGACGATCCCCTGGGGGCGCTGTGGCTGCTGTTCGGCCCAGGCTCCGCGCCCGCCAATTACATGTGGCTCGATATGCCGGAGGACTTCAAAGAGACCGGCCGGAAGCTGACCGAGACGAACGACCCGGCCGAGCGGAAAAAGCTGGCGGGGGACCTGCTCAGGATGTTCGACACCTACTGCCCGGGCACCTACCTGTACCAGGCCGAGGATTATTACGGCGTCCGCGACGGCATTGAGTGGGATATGCACTATGCGCAGAACCAGATCACGCCCTTCCGGGCGGACGATATCCGATTTGCCGGCTAAAATTTAAGCGCGCTGAACATGCGTAAATGCGGGCGCCCCGCCCGCATACGCGCATGAGGAGAAATGTATGGATGAACTGTTAAGGGTGCGCGGCCTGAAAACATATTACTATTCCGCAAAGCACGTGATCCCGGCGGTGGACGGCGTCAGCTTCAGCCTCCGCCAGGGCGAGGTGCTCGGCTTGGTGGGGGAATCGGGCAGCGGGAAAAGCACCGTTGCGCGGTCCGTCACCCGGATATTCAATAAGGCGTATACGCGCATCGAGGCCGGGGAGATACTCTTTCACGGCCGGGACCTTCTGAAGGTGCCGGACAAAAAAATGTTCGGCATTCGCGGCAGGCACATCTCCATGGTGTTCCAGAACCCGCAGACCTCCCTCAATCCGGTGTTTTCCGTCGGCAATCAGCTGGAGGAGGCCATTCTGCTCCACGAAAAAATGCCCCGCGCTTTGGCGCGGGAGAAAGCCGTGGAGCTGCTCCGCCAGGTGAACATCCCCTCGCCGGGGCTGCGGATGGGCGATTTCCCGCACCAGCTCTCCGGCGGCATGCAGCAGCGCGTCATGATCGCCATCGCCCTGGCGTGCCGGCCGGAACTTATCATCGCCGACGAGCCCACAACGGCTCTGGATGTTACCATTCAGGCGCAGATTCTGGACCTGTTTACGCGCCTGCGCGGCGAATACGGAATGAGCATGCTTCTCATCACCCACAACATGGGCGTCGTCGCTGAAATCTGCGACAGGATGATGGTGATGTACGGCGGCGTCGTCATGGAGGAAGGCCGCTGCGCCGACGTTTTCGCCAAGCCCCTGCACGAATATACAAAGGGGCTTTTGGCCTGCATTCCCAATCTCGACGAGGATAAGGATTTGCTGTATTCGATCCCCGGGCAGGCGCCGAGGCTGGAAGCGCCGGTGAGGGCCTGCCGGTTTTCGGACCGCTGCGGAAAGGCTTTCGGGAAATGCCGAGAGCAGGAGCCGCCGCTTATCGCCCTTACCGGCGCCCGCGCCGTCCGCTGCTGGCTGTATGGCGGGAAGGAGGCGGCGGGATGAGCGATACGGCGCTTTTGGAGGTCAGGGACGTCAGAAAGTATTTCCCAGTGAAAAAAGGCGCGCTGCCGCGCGGGCAGGCGGCCGCTTTAAAGGCGGTGGACGGCGTCAGCTTTACCGTGGCAAAGGGCGAAACGCTGGGCGTCATCGGCGAGTCCGGCTGCGGGAAGAGCACGCTGGCGCGGCTCGTGATGGGGTTAAGCGACCCGAGCGGCGGCAGCGTTTGCTACGACGGCAGCCCCGTCTCGCGGGAGATGCCTTTGGCGCTGCGCCGCCGGATTCAGATGGTCTTTCAGGACCCCTACGCCTCTCTTGACCCGCGCATGCGCATCCGGCGCATCGTGGAGGAACCGCTCAGAATCCACGAAAAGCGCAGCGACGGGGAAAAGCTGCGGGAAATCCTGCCGGTGCTGGAGCAGGTTGGGCTCGGGCCGGACGCCCTCGACAAATACCCCCATGAGTTCAGCGGCGGGCAGCGCCAGCGCATCGGCATCGCCAGGGCTCTTGTTTTAAACCCGGAGATGCTCATCTGCGACGAGCCGGTATCCGCGCTGGACGTTTCCATTCAGGCGCAGGTGCTCAACCTGTTTTCCCGCCTGAAAAAAGACCGCGGGCTGACCTATCTCTTTATTTCCCACGACATCAGCGTCATCAAGCATATCAGCGACCGGGTCATGGTGATGTATCTCGGCCAGGTGATGGAACTGGCGGACAAAAAGGCGCTTTTCGACTGGGCGGCGCATCCCTATACAAGGGCG
>DATMXR010000345.1:0-12067 GCA_035561315.1 Feifaniaceae bacterium | reverse complement strand
GATTTAATGAAACCACGACATTTGCAGAAGTGTTGGATACCGAAGAGGGTATGGAGATTGCCAGAAAGCACTTAGGCGCACTGGTAGACCGTCCGTCCGTAGCAATGATGAAAGGAAAGCCGCTGGGCGAACTAAAGAACATGATTCCGCTGCCCCCTATCAAGAAAAAATTCGAGGGCATGATTGACGAACTGTGCCAACTGCCATAACCAAGTGTTGTGCTTAGAATTGTTTATCCCATTTGCTGCGAGATGGATATCCATAACTCTTTTTTGCTGACATCTGACTAATCTGTAAGGAATAAATTGCCCGATTTGGTCGCCGGTTACGCAAATTATACACTTCGTCCCCCCATTCAAGAAAAATGAATTAGAACCGCACAGACACTATTCTGTGCGGTTTCCGATATTCCGTACCTGTTTGCCATGGGGGTTCACATCATATCCCTATAAATGCTATCTCTGGGGAGCAGGCGGGTTTTTGTATGCAACAGCGAATGGTTTTGGTTTGCGCCCGCTTTTGCGGCGAAGGATCGCTAGAACGAATTGTTCCACACCCGCATCAGCATGTTCCATGTCGCGGGGCCGACGATGCCGTCCGGCGTGAGTTCAAACATGCGCTGGAACGCAAGCACCGCGTTGCGCGTCATGGGGCCGAACGCGCCGTCCGCGTTTAAAGGCAGCAACGTGCCGTACACCGTGGAAAGGTCGTTGAGGTAGCGCTGCAGCGTGCGCACGGCGTCCCCGCGCGCGCCCTGCCGCAGCAGGTAACCGGGGTAGGGAACGACCGCGCCGGGCAGCGGAAGCCCTTCGCTGTCCATTTCGGCAAGCCCCGTTACGCCCACGTAGACGCGGGCGATCGCGTACCATGTCGCGGGGCCGACGATGCCGTCCGGCGTCAGGTTGAATATGCGCTGGAACGCGAGCACGGCGGCCTCGGTTTCGGAGCCGAAAAAGCCCGTGGCGCTGGATATGGCGGGTATGGCGGGGTAATCCTGCCGGATGCGGATCAGCTGCCGCTGCAGCGTGCGCACAGAATCGTTGCGCATGCCGCGCCTTAACAAATAGCCGGGGTAGGAGGCCTCTATGCCGCGGATGTCGTTTGTGGACACCAGTTCCACATCGTCCCCGAAATAATATTGGAGCATCTCGAGCGGCGTATAGCCGCGGTCCGCCAGGGTGACGGTGCCCCACTGGGAAAGCCCCGAGCAGGTGGTGGTGCTGCCGTTGCAGTAGGAGGTGAACAGGGGCTCGAGCCGTCCCTCCCGGCGGGGGTATATGTTGAATATATCGTCCACCAGGCGGCTGATGTTGGAATAGATGTTGCGGCCCTCCACAAACGCCTGATCGTACGCGGTGGAGTTGGTGATCTGGAAGTTGTAGCCGCGGGCCCTGTACCACTCCGTAAACACGCGGTTCAATGCAAAGCCGACCTGTGCGTGGATGTTCGCGCGCAGGGCGGCTTCGGGCCAGGTGGGGAATATTTCGCTGCTGGCGACATTCTTGATATAATCCGCAAAGGATACGGTCACATTGCGGGCGTTGGAGCCGGGCGCGCCCAGGTGCACGGTGATGGCCTCGGGGATATATACGGCGGGCAGCACCCTGGTCTGCTGTTGCATGACGGCTATGCTGTCCTCAAGCGGGGCGAATACGGGGATATCCGGCGAAAGATAGGGCTGGAGCGGGGAGGAGGCGGACTCTTCCCGCGGCGAAAGGTCGCTTGGGCCTAAGGGATTCCTGGGGCCTGTCTCAAGCACCGCGGGCGCGGGAATCTCGATCACGGTCCCCGGCTGCGTCCCCGGCTGGGTCTCCGGCTGCGCGAACACCTGCGCGGCGAATACGGGCGCAGCGGAGGCTTCCGCAAGCAGCACCGGCAGCACCGAATCGATGCCGGGGAATATCTGCACGCCCATGATGTAGGCAGGCGCAAAGCCCGGCGCCGTGACCTCCACCGTATAGCGGGAAAACGCCTGGGCCGCGGTGGCGGGATCAAAGCTCAGCGCCAATTCCGGCGTGGGCAGCACAAAGCGCCCGGTGCGCCCGGCCGCGTCCGTCCTGAGCTCATAGACGGCGCCGTTTTCTTCCGAGGTGACCATCACGCCCGCGTTCGCGACCGGCCGCCGCTGTGTGGTCCTGACGTCTACAACAAGCGTTCCCTGAGCCATTTTCCCGCACCATCCTTTTCGTATGAACCTGATGCACTATTCTATGCGGCGGAAAAAGGAACATGCGTACCGCCTGGGCGATAGGCGCGTATACGCGATATCTTACGGTGATTCGATTCTACCCGCAGGGATTTGCAAAAGTCAATGCATCTGTGTAAAATCGACCGTTTTCCGGGGCCGCACTGGCGGAATATGGATGGGATATGGTATACTTTCCTTAATCTATACGTTCTTTTCATTCATCCGAATTATTACAATCAGGGGGGGCGGAATATGGGAAGCTTCCGTTTGCCGGAGAACATGCGGCTTGGCGTTGCCGCCGCCGCCACGCAGATCGAGGGCGGGGACGTAAATAACAGCTGGTACGCCTGGTTCAGGGCGGGGCATATCAAGGACGGGTCCGATCCTTCCCGCGCGGCGGGCCACTATACGCTATGGCAAGAGGACGCCGCGCTGATGAAGGAGCTCAACGTCGGGCTGTACCGCATGGGAATCGAATGGAGCCGCATCGAGCCGGAAGAAGGCCAATTCGATACGGCCGTTCTCGCCCGTTACCGCGCGGAAATCGAACTATTACGCTCCTGCGGCGTGGACGTACTGCTCACGCTGCACCATTTTACAAATCCCCTCTGGTTTGAAGAAAAGGGCGCGTTTTTAGCGCCGGACGCGCAAGCCGTATTTCTGCGCTTTGTGGAACGCGTCGTCACGGACCTGGGGGATTTGGTGGATGATTACGTCACGATCAACGAACCCAACGTATACGCCACGCTCGGCTATTTCTACGGCGAGTGGCCGCCGGGGAAACGCTCGTTTTCGGAGGCCATGCGGGTCATGCGCACGCTTGCGCAATGCCACATCGGCGCGTACGGGCTCATCCACCGCATCCGCAGGGGCATGGGGAAGAACGATACCCGCGTGGGCTTTGCGCACCACATGCGCGTATTCGCGCCGCAGCAGAAGGGCAACCCCATCCACCGCGCGGGCGCCTCGCTTTCCTCATGGTTTTTCCAGGGAGCGATCGAGCGCCTGTTTTACGAAGGCCGCGGCGCGTTCCCGGCCGGCAGGCCGCGCGGCGTCAAGCCGGGGCTGTACTGCGATTTCCATGGCCTCAACTATTACACCCGCTCCACGGTGGCGGGCATAGGCGACGGGACGAGGAAGAACGCGCCCGTCAACGATCTCGGCTGGGAAATTTACCCGCAGGGCATCGTGGAATGCGCAGCGCATCTTTATAAACTTCACAAGCTGCCCATATATATCACCGAAAACGGCACCTGCGACAATACGGACGCGTTCCGCAGCCGCTATATCGCGGAGCACCTTAATGCGCTTGTGGAGAGCGGCCTTCCGGTGGAGCGGTACTACCACTGGTGCTTTACGGATAATTTCGAGTGGCTGGAAGGGGAAAGCGCCCGCTTCGGCATCGTGCATACGGATTATGAGACGCTTTGCCGCACAGTCAAGGAAAGCGGGCGGTTCTTCGCCGCCGTTATCGCGGAGCGCGGGGTGAACGGGGAACTTTATGAGAGGTATTGCAACGCAAGCTATCGCGTCAACAGGGAGGGGGAAGCATGACGGAGCCCAGGTGGTGGAAGGAACGGGTGGTGTACCAGATCTACCCGCGCAGCTTTTACGACAGCAACGGGGACGGTATCGGCGATATCCCCGGCATTATACAAAAGCTCGACGTCTTAAAGGATCTGGGCGTGGGCGTCCTCTGGCTTTCGCCGGTATACTGCTCCCCCAACGAGGACAACGGCTACGATATCAGCGATTACCGCAACATCAACCCGGAATTCGGCACCATGGCGGATATGGAACGTTTGATCGCGGAGGCGGGCAGAAGGGATATCCGCATCGTCATGGACCTTGTCGTCAACCATACCTCGAAGGAGCACGAGTGGTTCCAGAAGAGCCGAGACAAAGACAGCCCTTATCGCGATTACTATATCTGGTGGCCGGGCAAAGGGGAGGGGAAGCCCCCCAACAACTGGACCAGCTTTTTTGCCGAGGACTGCTGGGAGTACGACGAAAAAAGCAATGAGTATTACCTCCACCTGTTCGCGCGCGGCATGCCGGACCTCAACTACAAGAACCCCCGCGTGGTGGAGGAGGTCAAGGATATTTTGCGCTTCTGGCTCGATAAGGGCGTTTCCGGCTTCCGGTGCGACGTCATCAACGTCATATACAAGACCTCGCTTGAAGACGGGAAGAAGAAATTTATCCTTACGGGCAGCGAGCATTACATCTCCCAGCCCGGCTGCCACAAACTGCTCCGAGAGTTCCGCCGCGAGGTGCTTGATGGATACGATTGCTTTACCGTGGGGGAAACGGTGTTCGTGACCCCCAAAATGGGCAGGGAGTTATGCGGCCCGGAGCGCAAAGAGCTCGACATGATATTCACGTTTGAGCATATGGAGACGGACCAGCTTCTTGTAAAGTGGTTCAAAACCCGCTTTCAGCCGCAGAAATTCGCGCGGGTGATCGCCGCGTGGCAGAAGGCGCTCGACTGGAACGCGAATTATCTCGAGAACCATGACCAACCCCGCAGCGTTTCGCGCTTCGGGGACGACAAAGACTGCTGGAAGGAGAGCGCAAAGTTGCTTCTGACCCTGCTTATGACGCTGCGCGGCACGCCGTTCCTGTACCAGGGGCAGGAGATCGGCATGACGAATTTTGATTTTGCGTCCATGGACGACATCAGGGACGTGGAAAGCCACAACGTGAACAGGTTGGCCGCGAAGCTGCTTTTGCCGGGCGGCTGCCGCTGGCGCATGATGCAGAAAACAAGCCGGGACAACGCGCGCACCCCGGTCCAATGGGACAATACGAAAAACGCCGGGTTCACCGCGGGCGTGCCCTGGATCAAGGTCAACGGCAATTATCCGGAAATCAACATGGCGCAGCAGATGGCGGACGATACCTCCATCCGGAGCTTCTGCAAACGGCTCATCGCCCTGCGGGCAAGCGACGACGTATTGCTTTACGGCGAATTTTCCGTGTTTACTATCACAAAGGAACTGTTCGCCTACCGCCGTACGCGGGGCGGCAGGGCGTATACCGTACTGCTCAATTTCTCCAAAAAAGCGATACCCGCGGATTATCGCGGCAGGCTCGCGCTTTCCAATTACGGCGGGGAAGCGTATTCCGGCAGCCTCAGACCCTATGAAGCGGCGCTTCTGTACAATGAGGTAACCCTATGAACAGCCATATCACGGAAGAAAACGGCGTGTTCCGCCTGCATACAAAACACACGAGCTATTGGTTCCGCGTCACGGGCTTCGGGCATATCGAGCATATCCATTACGGGGAACGGATTCAAGAAGGAGAGATCGAGCCGCTTTTATTAAAGCGCACGGCCTACACCGGCGGCACGGTGCTCTACGACCAGAGCGACCCGACGTATTCGCTCGACACCTTGCTTTTGGAGTGGAGCGGCATCGGCAAAGGGGATTTCAGGCAGACGCCGGCGGAGCTTTTGATGCCGGACGGCACGTTCACCGCGGACTTCACCTATAAAAGCTGCGCCATATTCGCGGGCACGGCTGCGCCCGAAGGTTTGCCCGGCGCGTACGGCGGGGAGGAAGAATGCGAGACCCTGCGCGTCACATTGGAGGACGCGCACGCCGATGCGACGCTGGATCTTTATTACACCGTGTTCCCGGAGACCGACGTCATCACCCGCCGCTGTGTGTTAAAAAACAACAACGAAAGCCCGCTGACCATACGCCGCCTGATGAGCATGATGCTGGACATCCCCAACCGGAATTATGTTTTAACGACGTTCGACGGCGGGTGGATCAAAGAAGCCCACCGGCACGACAGGCCGCTCCAGTACGGCATGTTCGTAAACGAAAGCACCACGGGCAATTCCAGCAACCGCCACAACCCCGGCTTTTTGCTCTATGAAGAAGGAGCAAATGAAAATTGGGGGCGCGTGTACGGCTTCAACCTCGTCTACAGCGGCAACCATTATTCGGCGGCGGAATTGAGCGCCGGGGATACCGTGCGCATAGTGACGGGCGTCAGCCCCCATTGCTTTTTGTGGACGCTCAAACAGGGCGAATGCTTCCATACGCCCGAGGCGGTGCTGACGTTTTCAAACAACGGCTTCAACGGCATGAGCCAAAAGTTCCACGCGTTCATCGGGAACCATATCGTGCGCGGGCCGTGGAAGGACAAGGAGCGCCCGGTGCTCCTCAACAACTGGGAAGCGCATTTTTTCAAATTCAGCCAAAGAAAGCTTCTGGGCCTCGCGCGCCGCGCGAAGAGGCTCGGCGTGGAGCTGTTTGTGCTCGACGACGGCTGGTTCGGCAAGCGGGACAGCGATACGGCTGGTCTCGGGGATTATTCCGTCAACCGCAGGAAGCTGCCGCGGGGGATCGGCGCGTTCGCAAAGCGCATCCGCCGCACGGGGATGCAATTCGGGCTGTGGTTTGAGCCGGAATGCGTCAACGAGGACAGCGACTGCTTCCGGCTGCATCCAGACTGGGCGGTGCGCGTGCCGGGGCGGGAGCCCGCGCGCGGCAGGAACCAGCTGCACCTTGATCTCTGCAACCCGGAGGTCAGGGACTATATCGTAAAAAACGTCCGCGGCATACTGGAGGAAGGGCGGATTTCCTATGTGAAGTGGGACATGAACCGCCACATGACGGACTGTTATTCCCCGCATGTTCCGCACCAGGGCGAGTTTTTCCACCGCTGCATGCTGGGGCTTTACGAGGTGCTGCACAGAATATTTGACGACAAGCCGGAGATCTTGCTGGAAATGTGCGCCTCCGGCGGCAACCGGTTCGATCTCGGCATGCTCTGCTTCGCGCCGCAGATCTGGGCCTCGGACGATACCGACCCGGTGGAGCGCCTGAAAATCCAGGGCGGGCTTTCCTACCTGTACCCGCCCTCCGCGATGGGCGCGCACGTTTCAAGCGCCCCGCACCAGCAGACGCTGCGGGATACGCCGCTGCCCACGCGCTTCCACGCCGCCTGCTTCGGCTGCCTGGGGTACGAGCTGGATTTAAAATATCTGACCCCGGCGCAAAAACGGGAGGTCAGGGCGCAGATCGATTTTTACAAGCGGCACAGGCGCACGTTTCAGTATGGCCGCTTTTACCGGCTGGAGGCGGGGAAGCGGAACAGGACCGTGTGGGAAAGCCTGAGGGAGGATGGGGAAGAGGCGCTTGTCGGTTTTTTCCAGACAAAAGCGCATGCCGCCGAAGGGTACGACCGCCTGCCCGTCTTGGGGTTAAACAAGGCTGCGCGCTATACGGTGGAAACGCGGCCGCAGGGCCTGCGCATCAAAAGCTTCGGCGCGCTCATCCATCACATACTGCCGTTCCGCGTCCACCCGGAAGGGGTTTTGGTGCGTGCGGCGGACGCGAACTATATGCTGCCCGACTGCGTGGAGCGCTATGAAGGTTACGGGGACGCGCTGATGGCGGGGATACTGCTCAACAACCAGTTTATCGGCAGCCACTACAACAAACGCATCCGCCTGCTGGGCGATTTTGGCTCCAATGTTTACCTGTTCACCAAACAAAAGGGGGAAACTGTATGAAGACGGCTTCGCGCAACCGCTATGCATTCGGCCTTGGCACCATCGGGCGGGACATGGTGTATTCCATGTTCAGCCTGTACCTGATGGTGTATCTCACGGAGGTGCTCGAGCTTTCCAACGAGGTGATGTGGTGGGTCACGGGCGTATTGCTCGTATTCCGCATATTCGACGCCGTGAACGATCCCATCATGGGCACGGTGGTGGACAATACCCGCTCGAAGTTCGGCAAATTCAAGCCGTGGATCGCGCTGGGCGCGCTGGTCACGGGCATATTCACGGTGTTCATGTTCTGGGATAACGGCCTTACCGGCACGGCCTTTATTGTCGTGTTCGCGCTGACCTATCTTTTGTGGGAAGTGGGCTTTACCGCCAACGACATCGCCTACTGGTCCATGCTGCCCGCGCTTTCCGTGGACCAGAAGGAGCGGGAGAAGATCGGCTCCTTTGCGCGCATCTGCGCGAACATCGGCATGTTCGCGGTGGTGGTGGGCATCGTGCCCATCACGAAAGCGCTTGGGGAATACTACGGCAGCATGACGACGGCGTATACGGTGTTTGCCGCCGCCGTGGTGGTTTTGATGTGGCTGGGGCAGTGCATCACGCTGTTCGGCGTAAAGGAGCCGCGCGGGCTTTTTATACAGGAGGAGCAGACGAGCTTGAAGGATATGGCGCGGGCAATTTTCCAGAACGACCAACTGCTCGTCACCGCCATCGCCATGTCCCTGTTTTTGATCGGCTATATGACCACCACGAGCTTTGGCCTGTATTATTTCAAGTACGTCTACGGCGACGAGGACATGTACTGGATATTCGCCGCGGTATTGGGCGTATCGCAGATCGGCGCCTTAGCTGTGTTCCCGCTGTTCCGCAAAAAATATTCCCGCCATACGCTCTATACGTTCGCTACGGCGCTGCTGCTGCTGGGATACGTCATATTCTTCCTTTCTCCCCCGAACATGCTGTATATCGGCATATCGGGCGTGATGATATTCGTGGGCGAGGCGTTCATACAGATTTTGATACTCGTATTCCTGACGGACACCATCGAATACGGCCAGTGGAAGCTTCATAAGCGCAACGAAAGCGTGACGTTTTCCATACAGCCCTTCATCAACAAGCTTGGAAACGCCGTCGCCTCCGGCATCGTGGGCGCGACATTGATACTCTCCGGCATCAACGAGGCGAAAAGCCCCGCGGACCTCACGGCGGAGGGGCTCTCCATATTCAAGTTCTCCATGTTCGTGCTGCCGGTGCTGTTTATCATCGCGGGGTATCTCGTGTACCGGTTCAAGTTCAAAATAGACAAAGACTTCTATGACAGGATACTTGCGGACCTCCACGCGCGCGGGCAGCTGGGTGAAGAGGGGAAATAGCGCGGCCCATTGTGCCGCGATCCTGCGCTTTGTTTGACGTTGCGGCCTAAAACTGCTAAAATCTGCGTATGCTGATTGTGAACGTCTTTGAAGTATGGCAGGCAATCTGCGGCATATGTGTGGGGGAGAAAGCATGAAGCATGGGGTCCGGCCGGTTTTGTACTATGCGGCCGCGGTGGTAATTACCGCGCTCGTAAGCGTAGCCGTTACCATCACCGTCATGAATAGGCAGAAGGGCGAGCGCGTGGTATTGAACAGCGTGGAATACCAGGCTTATCAGGAGATCGCGCCGCTGCTTGAGCTTAAGGAGACCATAGAGGCCGAGCATTTCGGCAAGCAGGTGACGGAGGAGGCGCTGCTAAAGGGCGCCATCAACGGCATGATCGCGGAGCTAAACGACCCGTACGCCCGCTACTATACCAAGGAGGAATATGTCGCCTACCTGCAGCAGCTTGGCGGCTCCTATCACGGCATCGGCGCGTTGGTGGGGCAGCCGGAAGGGGAGGGCGTGCCCGTCTTAAAGGTGTACGAGGACAGCCCAGCGGAAAAGGCGGGCCTCCTGGCGGGGGACGCCATCACCGCGGTGGACGGCAAAAGTTTGACCGGCCTCACGCTTGAAGAAGTGGAAGCGCTCTTCAGCGGCGAGGACGGCGCGGCCGTGGAGATCGTGCTGTTCCGCAACGGGGAATATAAGACGCTTTCCATTGTGCGCGGGCAGGGCGTGACCCAGCGCGTGACCCGAAAGCTATTAAACCAGCGCACCGGCTATATCCGGCTGGATAAATTCACGGGCACCGCCGCGGACGAGTTTGCGGAGGCGCTGCGGGACCTGACCGACCGGGGCATGCGCAGCCTGGTGATCGACATCCGGGATAACCCGGGCGGGGAACTCAGCCAGGTGGTGGCCGTGGCGGACGCGCTGATGAAGGAGGGCGTCATCGTCTCCGTGCGGGGGACGGACGGGCAGGAGGAAGTATTCCGTTCGGACGCGAAAGGCATCAATGTGCCGCTGGCGGTGCTGGTCAACGAAAACTCCGCCTCCGCAAGCGAAATACTCGCGGCGGCCATACAGGACAGCGGCACCGGCACGGTGGTGGGCACAAAGACATACGGCAAGGGCGTGGTGCAGACCACCGTACAGCTGGAGAGCAACGGCGGTTGGGTCAAGCTGACCACCGCCGCCTACTACACGCCCAGCGGCGAATATGTGGACGGTACGGGCGTGCAGCCCGATATCGATATCGACCTCGCGGACAACGTCAAGGGGCTGCCCATCGTGCGTATCGATGAAGACGACGACGCGCAGCTTTGGGCCGCGCTCGACGAGGTGCGGGAACAGGCGGACGCCCTGGCGGCGTCCTAGGGCGTGTTTGAAAACTCAAAAATGCAGGTGTGTTGGTTTTCAAACAGCCCCTAGCAAGAACCAAGGAGGAACTATGCAGGAAAAAACGTACAAGGCATTGCTGGAGGAAGCGTGCGGGCAGTTGGAGCACGGCGGCGCTTTTTTGATGACGGGCAAAGAGGAGCGGAACCCCATGACGATCGGCTGGGCGCAGTGGGGCGTGGTCTGGGGCATTCCTGTCTGCACGGTGCTGGTCCGGCATACGCGGCATACGCACCCGCTTCTGGAGCGGGACCGCATATTCACCGTTTCCGTCCCCGCGGCGGGCGCCATGCAAAAGGAGCTTGGCTTCTGCGGCTCGCGCTCCGGGCGGGACGTCGATAAAAAGCGGGCGCTGGGGCTTACCACGCTGGCACCGAGGGCGGGCGGCGTCGCGCCGCTTTCCGGCTGCGCCATCCATTTTGAGTGCGAGGTGGTCTACTCCACGGAGATGAAGGGCAATATGGACGCGCTCAACCAAGCGCAGCGCGCGCAGTTTTATGATCCCGTCCGGCAGGAAGGCGGGGACGGGAACCCGCACACCATCTACTTTGGCCGCATCCTCGCCGCATACCGCACGGAGGAATGACGGGAAAACCGAACCAGAATATCTGAACAACAAAAGGAGGATGCGCAAGCGCACCCTCCTTCAGCGCACCGTCCGACTTATATCCGGGGGATGTGGGGGATCGGAGTTGGGCACCTAGCACGTAGGCTTCAATTGCCGCCGGCGACATGCGCGGCGGCGGCGCAAAGCCTTGCAGCGCAAGGCTTTCCTTGCGGGAACAGCCGCCCGTGCCGCAGGCACAGGTTGTTCCTGAAATCCTCGAAAAAGTGTCGCATGACACTTTTTCGGCTGTAAAAAAAGGATGCCTCATCGCATCCTTTTCATATGCGCCCGCCCGGTGCGGGCAGGCGCGCGCACAGCGCCCGCGGAGCGCTTAATGCTTGTTCTCCCCTTCGTGCACCTCGCGCGCCTCGCGGTCCGGGCGGCGGAAGAGCATCGTAATACCCCACAGACCCGCAAGGCCGACCAGCGTATAGATGATACGGGAAACGATACCGCTCATGCCGCCGAACAGGGCGGCCACAAGGTCGAACTGGAACAGGCCGATCAATCCCCAGTTCAGCGCGCCGATGATGATCAAGATCAACGAAAGGGTATCCATACTAACTCTCCTTTGATTTTGCCGTAAGGCTTATTCATCCCTAGCTTTGTGGGGATGTGGAATAGTATGCACAAAAGAAAAAGCCCGCATGCATGCTTGAAGCTGCAAACGGGCAAAAAATCCAAAAAATGAAAATTAAGAGCGATTGGCGCCGGAGCTTACCGGGGTTCCTTCTGCTTTTCGGGGAATATCTCGATCTCCATCCTGTCAAACGCCACGGTCTCCATAAAGTCCTGCGGCAAAAACGCCGTGCGGGAAAACCGGCTCAATTGCTCCGCGTGCTTGTTGAGTATCACCGGGCGGCTTTCGTGGAGCGCCCGGCACAGCTCGCCTATGATATTCTGCCAGCCGTCCGCGTCCTCCGGGCGTTCCACGGGGAATTCCATCACCACGTCGCGGACGATCTTCTGTTTTTCGCGCAGC
>DATMXR010000344.1:0-2487 GCA_035561315.1 Feifaniaceae bacterium | reverse complement strand
GTTGTGCACCATCATCTGGAACTCATCCGGCCCCATTACGCCGTAAAAGCCGTATTCCCCTTTGCTCCAGTCCCCGCGGGAGGCGAGCATGCGGCTGATTTCCACGAGCATTTCGGCGCCCTTTTTATATAGAAACGCCTTGTCTCCCGTCAGCGATACATAGCACCAAAGGCCGTACATCACGCCGGTGGACGCCTGGAGCTGCAGGCTCGCGTGCTGCCAGAGATCGCAGCATTCCGTGCCGCTGATGGTGGCCACGGGGTAAAACGCGCCCTTGCAGTCCAAAGCTTTCGCCCGCTCCTTCGCCTGGGGCAGCGTATCGTACCGGAACTGCAGGATGCTCCTCGCCGCCTCCGGGTTGTTAAAGAGGTAAAACGGCAGGCAGAACACCTCGGTGTCCCAGAACGTGTTGCCGTTGTAGGATTCGCCCGTGAGCCCTTTTGCGCCGATGATGGAGCTGTGGTCCGCCGTGTGCAGCGTCTGGTGCAATTGATAAATGCAGTAGCGGACGCCCTGCTGGTTTTCGTCGTCCCCTTCTATTGTGATATCCGAAACCGCCCACTGCCGTTCCCACCACGCGGCATGCTCCCCCTTGAGTTCGGAATAGGAAAGCGAAGCGATGCGTTCCCCCGCCTCCCTGCACAGCGCCGGGAAACGCTCCTTTTGCTCCTCCGTTTTCGCGCACAGCACGCGGGCGACGCGCGTCAACGCGCACGTTTCCCCCGCGGAAAGAGTCGCGGCAAACCGCGCCGCCGCAGTTTTTTCCCCCGCTTCCGCTTCCCCGCCGCACGCCATTCCGGAAAATGCTGCAGCCGCGTGGACCCGCTGCCTTGTGTTGACGGTTTCGCCCGTGACGGAGCAAATGACGCCCTGCGTTTTTTCTGTGATCTCCCAGAAGTTCTCCCCCGACGCCGCGTGCGGGCGCGAAAAATCCAGCCCCGCCGCAATTTCAAGTACAGCGGAACCGGAAAGCGCGCAGAAAGAAACCCGCTGCCCGGCGGTATCCGGGCGCTCCATGGATAAAAACCGCTCGAAGCCAATTTGCAGCGCGGTCGCCTCATCCACCTGCCAGATCAAGCGGCGCGTCAGCACGCCGGTTTTTAAATCCAGCACGCGTTCAAAATCCGAAACCTTGCATGCCGCGAGGTCCATTAAGACGCCGTTGCAGCGGATGCGGGTATACAAAAAATCCACCGTATTGACCATGAACTCGGTATGCGGGAGCATGCCGCGATAGCCGCTTTTGGGCAGCATACGCCGCTCGTAAACACCGTTGATATAGCTGCCCTGCAGGCTTTTCCCGGAATATCCTTCCTCAAAATAGCCGCGCACGCCCATATATTCGTTGCCGAGCGAGAATACGGACTCCGCCGCCTGCGCGTAAGCGGGATCGAACCCCTGCTCGCGCACCTCCCAGGGATGCACCGTAAAATGTCTGTCTGCGATTTTTGCCATAGACTATCCTTTGATTCCCCCGGCGGCGATGCCCCGGGTAATTTGTTTCTGGAATATCGCGAATATGATGGTGGGCGGAATGATGGAAAACACGATCGCCCTGAGGATATCCACATCCGTGTGTTTGATGGCCGTGCGGAACTCAAAGAGGCGCACCATGACCGTTTCTTTATCCGTCCCTGTCAGCACCAGGTACGGGAGCAGGAAATCCGACCACGCCGCCGTGACCGCAAATATGGAAACCACGATGATGATGGGCCGCGAGAGCGGCAGTATAATGTTCCAGAATATCCGGAAATCCGAGCAGCCGTCCAGTTCCGCCGCCTCGATATATTCCCTGGGCAGCTTTTCAAAAAACTGTTTGAACAGCACCACCCAGAACGCGTTCGCGCCCATACTGAGCCACAGCGGCAAAAAGCTCTGGCTCATCCCCAGCCGGTTGATGTTGACATAGAGCGCCACAATGCCTGTGGTGGGCGGTATCAAAAGGCTCCACATCACCAGCGCGAACACCACCTTGTGGCCCCGCGGGCGGAGCACCCCCAGCACATAGGCCAGCGTGCCGTTAAAAAGCACCGCGCATATGACGCTGCCCGCAACCGAAATGAGCGAGTTGACGTAGTACTTTCCAAACTTGAAGTCGTTCCAGGTCTTCACATACCGTTCAAAGTCAAACGTCTGCGGGAGTATGGTGGCCTCCCGCCGGTATTCCTTGATATCCTTAAAGCCGGAAAGCCCGACCCAGACGGCCGGGAACAGAGAAATGGCCACCATGATGATGCAAAGAATGAATATGACGATAACAGCGGCGCGCGTCCCGCGCGACCGGAGGTCATAGAACCGGATCGCGCCTTCCTGCTTGTGCCTGTACCGTTCAAAAAACATTGCAGCCGCCCTCCTTACTGATCCACTTTTTTGGTCATGCGGAAGTAAATGACCGTCAAAAAGCCGAGTATGATGCAGATGAGCACCGAAAGCGCCGCGGCCATCGGATAGTTATAATCCTGAAACGCATATCTGTATACCAGCTGC
>DATMXR010000343.1:0-9255 GCA_035561315.1 Feifaniaceae bacterium | reverse complement strand
CAGCAGGCCGGGGTTATAAAAGAGCGGGTTGCCCAGGTAGAGCATGTTGACGCTTTTGTCGATGCGCCCGCCGTTCTCCAGCATCCATACCTTGTCCACGCCCGGTATGCTTGCAAGCGTATTGACCATGGCAAACACCGTCATCTGCGCGCGCGTGTTCTGGGGCAGGCGCGATACGCCGCTTGCCGCGAATGCGGAAAGCTTTTCGTAAAAGCCTTCCTTGAAATTCACCACGGCCATATTGCCCTGTATGGAAACACTCAGCACGTCCGCTTCCTCAAACATAGAAAGCGGCAGGCCGGGGTCGGCGGGGCCTGTAAAAAGCGCCGTCAATCTTGCGAGCGGGTCGTACGCCGCGTTTTGCGGCAGGCACCTTACTGCCGGGTACAGGCCGAGCCCGTCCTGGTCCGGGAACAGCAGCGTCACGGTATGCCCCAACAGGCCGGAAAAATCGGCGCGGGAGAATATGGTTTCCTGATCGTCGTTTTGGAGTACGCCAGAGAGCGTGACGGGGGGCACGTTCTCCAAGACAACGGCTCCGTCGCTCAAGTCGCACAAATAGATGCGCACGCCCTCGGTCCGGGGCCAGAAGCCCGTTACCGTATATACGATGGAAGCGTACGCGATCGGGGGAATCTCTTCCGCAGGGCGGGTGAAATAGAGCTCCGCCACCCGCCCGGTGACCTGCGCCGCAAGCGGGATATCCGCGGAGGAAGGGGAAGCGGAGCCCGTTTCGGGCATGACGCATTTGATGAGCCGCATGTCGCTGGGCAGCACCGGCTCCCGGCCGACGCTCCCCAGGGAGCCTTTCGCGAGTTCGCCCAAAAGCGCCGCGATCACGATATTGGCGTGCTCCTGCTCCTTATAGGAAAGTTCCCGCACGTCGCACAGCAGCAGGCCGCCCGTGATATCCGTAAAATAAAGCTGCGCGCTGCGGGTTTTCAGCGGGTTGACCTCGCCGGTCTGCCCGGAGCCGGTATCGGCGTTGTCCCGCCCGACGTTGTAGAGGTAGGAATCGAGCGGCACGTCGATGGGGGCGAGCACCCCGAGCGGATTGCCCCCGTACCCGGGCTGCATGCCGTTGAGGTAGACGTCCGTATATCGGACGCCCTCGTTTTCATACACCGTGGCCGCCGCCGCCGCGCGCAACACCAGAAGTTCGTCGTCCGCTGCGGGCTTGCCGGTAAAATAGATGTTGCATACGTCGCCGGAAAGCTCCACGCTCGAAAGCGTCCAGCCCGCGGGCACCGCGGAGGCGAGCGTGGGGCTTCCGGGCCCTTCGCACAGCGCTTCTATCGCGGCGTGCGCGCGGCTGACGTTTTCCGGGCGCGCGAGCTGGCGCTTTTCGCTGCCCAGCGTGTGGAGGTCCTGCGTGGGGAAAAAGAGCGTAAGCTCTATGCTCGTATCGTCTGCCGCCGCAACGGGCGGCGGCGTAGCAGCGCTTTCGGGCAGGGGGGCGGGATATTCCCCGGCGGCGGAGCAGCCGGTAAAGGACGCAAGCACAAGCAGCGCAAGCATAAGGCAGAGGCTTCTTATTCTTTGTAAAAGCCCGCCTTGCCTGTCGCTTTGCCGTGTCCTGACGATATCCTTTATCATACCTGCCCCTATCAAATACAACGTGGAAGCTTCCGCCCCCAATTCAGAGAAACTCCTCCGGAGTTTCCCAGGCCGCTGACAAAGTCCTGCGGACTTTGTCAGCGGATTCCCTTAAGGTTAAAAGTGCGTTCTGGCGCACTTTTTTCGCAAATTATTCATTCATCTGGATTGCTCCAGCGCTTCCATCAGGGAGTAAAACCCTATTTTATAGAGCCCGCCCTCGGGCAGCAGGGCAAGAACGGCGTTTCTCACCGTGCGCGTCGTTCCGTCCTCCCGGGAGGTCCAGGTAATATCCGCCGTGGCTTTGCCGTTTAACGTCTCTCCGCCGGTATCGGTGCTCTTTACCGTAAAGTCGTCGATCGTCCCCAAAGAGAGCAGGTCCGTCTCAAACGCCGCGAAGTCCGGCTTCTGCAGGCCGCCCGTCTCGTCTTCGGCAAAGAACATGTAGGCCTGGGCATAATTCTCCTCGGTCAGCCGCTGCAGCGCGAGGTTGACCATCAGTGCGGGGTTGATGACCATGTCCTCCTCAAAGCCCATGGGGTCCAGCCATTGCGAGGAGGTGTATTCCGACGTAAACCCGAGAAGGAAGGGGGACACGCGCGATCCCTTGCCCGTTCCGTCCATATCCACCAGCACCTGCACGCGGCTCGCTTCCCCCAGCGCGCACAGGGAGTTCACTACGGCGTATACGCTCAGGCGCTTTGTCAGCTCGACCTCTTCCCGGGTGGCCGTTTCATCCTCGTACTCCAGGATCTCTTTTGAAAGCACCACGTAGAGTATGCCGCCGTCCGGGTAGATATCCACAAGGCGCGTGCCCTTGGGCAGCACCCGCTCCAGGTCGCCGAACAGCGCGGTCGGGCCGCTCAGCAGCTGCCGCACGACGGCGCCGCCCACATACTCGTTGGCGCGCACGGCCACGGTGCGCTGTACGGGGACCAGGGCGGGCTCGTCGGTCAGGCGGAAATAGAGCGTGATATCCACGTCCCGCCCGATGCCCGCGGCAGGGTCTATGCCGGGCAGCGCTTCTTTTATGGCGTCCTCCTGTATGGTGGTCTGTATGCCGCAGCCGGCTGCAAGCAATAGAAGCGCCAGGCAGAAAGCGGCCAATCTCAGTGCGTTTTTCATTGCGGCTCCCCTCCTTTTTGCTGCGGGGGATGCTGCGGCAGCCGCACGGTGAATGTGGAGCCGCGCCCGGGCACGCTTTCCACCTGAATATATCCTCCGTGCATGGAGACGATGCGCTCCACAATGGAAAGCCCGAGGCCGGTGCCGCCCGTATCGCGGCTCCGTGCCTTATCCACCCGGTAGAAGCGCTCGAACAGCCTGGGGATGGAGTCCTTGGGTATGCCTATGCCGGTATCGCGCACGATCAGCACGGCGTACCCGCCGTCCGGTTTCAACGTGACGGAAACGCTTCCCTTGTCCGTATATTTGAGGGCGTTGTCCACAAGGTTTGTAACGACCTGCTCGATACGCGTCTCGTCGCATTCGATCTTCACGGAAACAAGCTTGCGCTCCAGGCGGATGCCTTTGTTTTTCGCAAGCGGCATCAGGCGGTGCAGTACGCGCGACGTAAGCTCTTCGAGGTCCACCGTGGAAAGGCGGAGCGCGTTGTCGGTGTTCTCTTCGTTGACCAGGCGCAATAGGTCGTTGACGATATGCGTCAGGCGGTCCACCTCGTGGTTGATGTCCGAAAAGAATTCCCTCGACATCCGGGGGTCCGGGTTTTCCTCATACAGCATGGATTCGGCGAGCAGCTTCATTGTGGAAAGCGGCGTCTTCAGTTCATGGGACGCGTTGGAGACAAATTCGTTGCGCAGCCTGTCGTGGTTTTCCAGCTTTTCGCTCATGATGTTGAAGGCTTCTGCAAGCTCCGCAAGCTCGTCCTTGCCTTTTACGGGCACGCGGTCCCCGTACCCTTGCGCGCCCACGCGGCGGATGGCGTTGGTCAGCGTGACGATGGGCTTGGTGAGCCAGCCGGAAACCATAAGGCTCACGATGGCCACCGCCACGGCGAACGCCACGAACACCAGGCCGATCTGCCTGGTGATGCCGTTGACATGCGTGATGGCGTTCTGTATGGAAACGGAGTAAAGAAGGACCCCCTGGATCGCGCCGTCCACCGTGACGGCCGCGGTGTAATACACCACCCAATCCGTGGAGGTGATGAACGTGAACGTATCGAGATTGTCGTACTTGTTGAGCTTGTGGAACCCGTAGGAGGATTCGGCGTCCGTCATCAGCACGTCGCGCACCTCGCGGTAGGGCAGCTTAAAGCCGTTGTACTGGGAGGCGGTATCCATCTGCACCACGGCGTCCGTATCCACAAGCAGCACCCTGCCGCCGGTCTCCTGCGCCCAGGCCGAGGTAAGCTCGTACATTTTGCGGATATCCTCGGTGGCGACAAGCGGCGCCAATTCAAGCGCCAGGCGCTCGGTCTGCTGCTGCTGTTCCTGCGTCCGCTGGGAAACGAGGAAATTTTCGATCAGCACAGAAACGATGGTGCTTACCGCAACGAACGCGAGCACCATCAGCATGAGGTAAATCGCCAGTATGCGAAACCGTATGGAGCCTAAAAACCTACGCATGCCCGAAATAATAGCCGATGCCCCACTTGGTGAGGATATGTAAAGGCTTTGCCGGGTCCGCCTCTATTTTTTCGCGCAGGCGGCGGATATGCACGTCCACCGTGCGGAAATCCCCGAAATAGTCGTTCCCCCAGATGGTTTCCAATAGCTCCTCGCGGCTGAACACGCGCCCGGGGTTGGACATGAACAATTGCAGAAGGTCAAATTCCTTGACGGTCAGGTTGATGGGCTTGCCGTCCGCCTCCACCGAGCGCGCGGCGGAATCCAAAAACAGGCCGCCCCCCGCAAGCTGCGGCTTTTTTTCCTCGCGCCGCCCGGAGGCGCGGCGCAGTATGGTCTTGATGCGGGCCTTGACCTCCAGGATGTTGAAGGGCTTCACCATATAATCGTCCGCGCCGTACTCGAGCCCCAGTATTTTATCCATATCCTCGCCCTTGGCGGTCAGCATGATGATGGGGACGTCCGAGGTTTCCCGCACGCGCTGGCAGACCTCCACGCCCGAAAGCTTGGGCAGCATGACGTCGAGCAGTATAAGGTCGTACGCATTGCCCAGGATTTTTTGAAGCGCTTCCTCGCCGTCCGCCGCGGAGTCGATTTCGTACCCCTCCTGCTGCAGGGAAAAGCGGAGCCCTTTGAGTATCAAAGGCTCGTCGTCTACCAATAATATCCTTACCGCCATGCGTTGCCCTCCCAAGAGGTTTTTTCTTTCGTGCCGCGCCAGGGTTATGACGAGGATGAATGCGCTTTGAGATATTTCTAAGTATACCACAATTCCATTATTTTGTACGGCAAAATCCCGCATAAAATGGAAACGGTTTGTGAATGAAGGAGAATGCACTATACAATTCCCGCACAAGTTTGCTATACTAATATGAGATTTTGGGCGGCTCGGGCAATGTTACGAAAGAATTCCTTTCTTTTCAGGCTGATTTTGCCTCTCTTTTCCGCCTAGAAAGTAAAAAAGGATGAAACGCTTTGAAGAAATTTCTTTGCGCGCTGGCGGCGTTCCTGCTGCTTTTTGTATCGTCCCCGGCTTTGGCTTATAACCAGGGGGATAAGATAGACACGCAGTATGTCGCGTTTGCGGAAGCGGGCTCTGGGACGCTGCTGGTGGAAAAGAACGCGAACGAGCGCGCGTTCCCTGCCAGCACCACCAAGATTATGACATTGATACTCGCGCTCGAAAACGGAAGCCTGGACGATACCGTGACGGTGGGCAAGGAAGTGGACGCGTTTGGCCGCAACAGCTCGCTTATGGGGATCCATGCGGGCGAAACGCTCACCCTCCGGGATCTTATTTACGGCATGATGCTCGTTTCGGGCAACGACGCCGCCGCGGCGATCGCCGTGCATATCGGCGGCTCCATCTCCGGCTTTGCGGATATGATGAACCAAAAAGCCGCGGAACTTAACATGACCAACACCAATTTTCTCAACCCGCACGGCAGGCACGAGGACAATCACTACACCACCGCCGCGGACATGGTGAAATTGGTCGGCTACGCGCTGCAAAACGAGGATTTCCGCGCCATTGTTAAAAAAGACGTGTTTGACGTGCCCGCCACAAACAAGGACAGCGACGGGTACCACCTGGAAAACACCAACCGGCTGCTCTATACCAAGGCAGACAGCAAGGACGCAAACATGGAGTACCCCTACGCCATCGGCATTAAGACGGGCGAGACCAACCAGGCCGGGTTCTGTCTGGTTTCGGCTGCGGAAAAGGACGGCGTGACATTTATCGCCGTGCAGTTTAACGCGCCCGATAAGGATTACCGCTTTTCGCTTGCCAAGGATTTGTTCGACTGGGGGTTTTCGAGCTACCGCACGCTGGACGTTTCCACGCTGAGCCTTCCGGCCCAGGTGGAGGTTTCGGTAAAAAACTGCAGCTTTGACGATGAAACGGGCGGGCTTTTAAAGCTCAACGTGGACTTGAATGGCAAACAGATCTCCTGCCTGGCGGAGGAAATGGAGCGCATCAGGAACAACGTCTCCGCCATCACCACCTCCGTCGCGACGGTGGGGGAGATCATCGCCCCCGTCAGGGAGGGCGACCTGCTGGCCACCGTTTCCTATAAATTTGAAGGCCGCACGCTGTTCACGGCGGACGCCTACGCAAGCCGCGACGTGGCTCAGATGGGCGGCGGCGTGGTGGAAACGCCGGATGTCAGGCTGATGGACGACCCTGTTTCGGGCGGCACGCACGGCCCGTGGCCGTTCATTATCCTGGTCGTATTGCTGATCCTGTTCGTGACGGGCTTACTGAGTTATCTCAAAAACCGCAGGCATGCGCGCCGCAGGAAAGCCCGACGCGTCACGTACGCGTACCGCGGCAGGAGATAGACAGATTACTCCGGCAGCAAATATTCAAAAATCTTGCCCGGCCTTTTTGCCGCCGCTCTGCGTTATCCTCCTCGCCTTGCGATCCGGCAAGGCTTCGTCGTCCGCCTTGATCGGCAACAAAAATCCGGCGGCAATTTTTTAAAGACTATTACTGCCAGAGTAATATTTTACCCGGGAGGCGTCCATGCAGAAGGGCATAAAGGTCATCGCGCAGAACCGCAAGGCGCGGCATGAATATTTCATAGAGGATACCTATGAGTGCGGCCTCGTGCTATATGGCACCGAGGTCAAATCCCTGCGCGCGGGCAGGGTCAATTTAAAGGACAGCTACTGCGTTGTAAAAAGCGGCGAGATATTTGTCCACGGCATGCATATCAGCCCCTATGAGCAGGGGAACATTTACAACAAGGACCCGTTCCGGGATCGCAAGCTGCTGCTGCACCGGCGGGAGATCAATAAATTGCACGGCCTGCAGCAGGCGCAGGGGATGAGCCTGATTCCCCTGCAGATCTATTTCAAGGAAGGCCGGGCGAAGCTGGAGGTTGCCGTGGCCAAGGGGAAAAAACTCTACGATAAGCGCAGCGATATGGCGGACCGGGACAGCAAGCGCGAGATGGAGCGCAGCTTTAAGGAAATGCGCGACCGCGATTGACCTGTTTTACCACGCTTTCCGATCGTTATAATAAGCTGAGGGAGCATCGGGCCGGAATTTACCCGGCGGTTTTTTGCGCGTTCCGCTTTCATGATGCGATATGGTAAAGCGCAAGCCTGAAATCAAAACCGCCCCGAGGGCGGATTTGCATATTTTTACAGGAGGAGTTTCATGAAGACATTGCCCTTTTCCAAAGAGCAGCTTGAAGCCATCGTACAGAAGTACCCCACGCCGTTCCACATCTACGACGAAGCCGGTATCAAGAAAAACCTGAAGCGCCTGCAGGACGCGTTCTCCTGGAACAAAGGCTTCCGCGAATATTACGCCGTAAAGGCGGAGCCCAACCCGGCGATACTGAAGCTCCTCTGCGAGGCGGGCAGCGGCATGGACTGCTCCTCACTCACGGAACTGATGCTCTGCGAGGCGCTGGGCATCGAAGGCGGGGGCATCATGTTCTCCTCCAACGACACCCCGCCCGAGGAGTTCGAGCTTGCGAGGAAGCTTGACGCCATCATCAACCTGGACGACGTCACGCATATCGATTTCTTGAAGCGGCACGGCGGCATTCCCGAAACTGTCTGCTGCCGGTACAACCCGGGCGGGGAGTTCCGCGCGGGCAATACCATAATGGGCAGCCCGGGCGACGCGAAGTACGGCTTTACGCGGGAACAGCTGACCGAGGGCTTTTTAAAGCTCAAGGCGCTGGGGGCTACGCGCTTCGGCCTGCACGCGTTTTTAGCGAGCAACACCACCGACCCCAACTATTACCCGGCGCTTGCGCGCACGCTGTTTGAAACCGCCGTGGAGCTCAGAAACGACACAGGGGCGGAGATCGCGTTTGTGAACCTTTCGGGCGGCATCGGCATCCCGTACCTGCCGGAAGAAGAGGAAGCGGACATCGAATGGATCGGCCGCGAGGTAAAGCGCGCGTATGACGAGGTGATCGTTCCCGCGGGCATGGAGCTTTCCATATTCACGGAGCTTGGCCGGTACATCACGGGGCCCTACGGCTGCCTTGTGACCACGGCCATCCACAGGAAGGACACGCACAAGCAATATATCGGCCTGGACGCCTGCGCCGCGAACCTGATGCGCCCGACGATGTACGGCGCGTACCACCACATCACCGTCATGGGCAAGGAGAACGCGCCGCATGACCATGTGTACGACATAACCGGCTCGCTTTGCGAAAACAACGACAAATTTGCGGTGGACAGGTCTTTGCCCAAGATCGACATCGGCGACCTTGTGGTGCTGCACGATACCGGCGCGCACGGCTTTGCCATGGGCTACAACTACAACGGCAAGCTGCGTTCCGCCGAGGTGCTGCTTAAGGAGGATGGTTCTACGGAACTCATCCGCCGCGCGGAAACGCCCAAGGATTATTTTGCCACGCTTGACATCCTGCATCTATTTGACTGAACCGGGGAAATAGCATATACTATAGGAGGCGGGTAATACCCGCCTCAACTTATTGGTAAGTCTTCCGGGGTGTGGGGGATCGCAATCCCCCGCAGTTCAATCAAATCTGACGACATGCGCGTCAGATTTGCGGGGAAAAGTGCGTAAAAGCACTTTTAACCTTCGGAATATCCGCTGATAAAGCCCGCAGGACTTTGTCAGCGGCCAATCCATGGGGGCGAAACTGGTTTCGACGGGGATCGCGGAAATGGGATAAGCGAGCCGCAGGCCGGGCTGCGTAACAACTGGAACCTTAAACAATAACAGAGAACGATAATTACGTTCCCGTCGCTGCTTAAGCAGTGACCGTTCGGCTCCGGAGGCCCACGGCCGGTACCCGGGCGTCATCATCGTGGGGAACCAGTCTGCCTAAGCTTTGCGGCAGGTGGGATTTATGAAGCTACCAATGCGCTGACCCTGTTGGCGGGGGCTGCGTGGCGGGAATTTTAAAACACCGACTACGCTCGTAGAAGGTCCTGTGGACGGATTTTCGGACGGGGGTTCGACCCCCCCCGCCTCCACCAAAATTTGTCTGAAAAGCCCGATTTAATCGGGCTTTTCGATGTCTTATAGGTAATTTTCTACAGATTTGACGGTTTCCGCCACGTTGTACTT
>DATMXR010000342.1:0-3236 GCA_035561315.1 Feifaniaceae bacterium | reverse complement strand
GTAAATGAATTTTACCATGCTGTGGATTGGAGTGACGGCGGTGGATACCAGGGAGCTGGGAAGGCGGCTTAAGGAAGCGCGGCTTAATAAAAAACTCACCCAGGCCGAAGTGGTAGGCGATTTTATCACGCGCAACATGCTCAGCCAGATCGAAAGCGGTTTGGCCATGCCCAGCATGAAGACGCTCTCTTACCTGTCCGAGCAGCTTTCCATTCCGCTCTCCCAATTGCTCGATACCCCCGCTTCATCCGATGCGATAGAGGAACTCAACAGCGCCAAGCGCGCGTTTTCCGCCGGGAATTATCCGCTTGCCGTCACGATCGCGGAAAAGCTGGAGCTCCCTTTTTTTGACGAAGCGAACGCGATACTCGCGCGCGCCCATCTCGCGCTGGCGCAAAAGTATTGGAAGGAACGGGAGCTCGCATCTGCCGCCGCAAACGCCCGCCTGGCCGCGGAAAAAGCCCAGCTTGGCATATACGCCTCCCGTACGCTGCGCTCGGAAGCCCTGCTGCTGCTGGATGAAGGCCGGAAGCGGCAATAGAAAAAATTTCCCTATTATATTGACGCTGCGGCGTCACAAAAGGATGCGCCGTTTCAATCGTTTCTCCATATTGTTTAGGCCGATGCAAGGCGGAAAGGAACTCTCATGAAGCGGGGATTGACGCATGTCTATTACGGCGACGGCAAGGGAAAGACCACCGCGGCGCTCGGCCTGGGCCTGAGGGCGTGGGGCGCGGGATTGCGCGTGGTATTGGTGCAGTTTTTAAAGGACTTCCCCACCGGAGAGCTAAAAGCCCTTGAGGCGCTCGAAGGCTTTGCCGTGCTGCGCGGCAAAGCCCCGGGCAAGCTCTTTTCCCGGGACATGAGCGGGGAGGAAAAGCGCCTGACCAAGGCCGTGCACGACGCGAATCTGGAGCGCGCCGCCGCATTGGTAAACGAAGGCAAATGCGACCTCCTGATATTGGACGAGGCGCTCGATGCGTTACGGCTCGGCCTGCTGGAGGAAACCGTGTTCCGCAGGCTCGTATGTGAAAAACCCGAAGGGCTGGAGCTTGTCGTCACAGGTCACGCGGCGGAAGGCTGGGTGCTGGAGCACGCGGACTATGTAACGGAACTAATCAAGCGCAAGCACCCCTATGACAAGGGCGTTCCCGCGCGCAAGGGGATAGAATTCTAAATGCTCTGTCTTGAGCGGCCTGTGTAACGGCCGCCTTTTTTCCTGCCCGCGGTTGTGGTATTGTGTAGATATACTTCTTATTCTTATTATCAAACGGGGCGGTGGCCATGAAACAAAAAAGACCGGGGCGCGCGGTATCGCTCAGTTGGCGGCTCGTCACCATCGTGCTGCTGTGCTGGGTATTGCCCGTGCTCCTCATATTGGGGGTAATGGGGGCATACTCCTACTCCCAGGTCAAGCAGCAGATCGCCGACACCATAACGGTCAGCGCGCAGAACGCCGCCAATATGGTAAAGACCGGCATAGAAAAATCGTTTTCCGATTCGCGCGCCGCCTCCTACGACCCCACCATACGCACGGCGTTTGCCGCCTACCGGAACGACGGGGACAAGGTGACGCTTTACGATACGCTTATCGACTACCTGACCCGCCAATACCGTTACAACGACGTATTCACCACCACCATGCTGTTCTTTTGCAGCGAGCCGGAGAGCATCTATTACATCAACAACATCGCGAACGCCAACGCGTACGGGCTCGTGCGCGAATATACGGCGACCGTGCACGATACCGTACAGTCCCTTTCAGACGACATCGGCACGAATATCCGCTTCGTGGCCTACAACGATACGCTCTACATGGTGCGAAACCTTGTGGACAGCTCCTTCGTGCCGTACGCCATGCTCGTGATGCAGATAGACAAGGACGTGCTGTTCCGGGAGCTGACCGGCATCGTCTGGCTGACCGACGCCACCGTAACGCTGGACGGCGCGTCCGTCACGGTGTTCGGTTCCGGCGCAAAGGCCCCGGAGGGCGGCAGGCTCGTAAACGCCATGCGGTATGAGGAGGACAACGGCCTGGTCACCGTCGGGCTTACGCAGAAGCTGGACCAGCACAGCGTATCCTATTTTCTCCGGATGGACAGCTCCAATCTTCTGAACGAATTGTCCACCATGCAGAAGCTGCTGCTCCCCATCAGCATATTCGTGGTGCCGCTGCTCTTCATCGCCCTGTTCGCGTTCAACCGGCTGGTTTCAAGGCCGGTGGAGCGCCTGGTGGAGGCCGCGTCCATCATCGAAAAGGGCGAGCTGGGCTACCAGGCCACGGATATCCCATCCAGTTCCGAATTCCGCTATCTCTACGAGCGGTTCAACAGCATGTCCATGAGCATGAAGGAGCAGTTCGAGCGCAGCTATTACGAGCAGCTCGCGTTGCAGGATTCCCGCATGAAGGCGCTGCAGTCCCAGATCAACCCGCACTTTTTGAACAACACGCTCGAGATCATCAACTGGGAAGCCAGAATGGCGGGCAACCTCAATGTGTCCCGAATGATCGAGTCGCTCTCGACGCTCCTTTCCGCCGCCACCGCGCGCGGCGGCAACCCCATGACGCATTTGAGCGAGGAGCTCGCGTTTGTGGACGCGTACCTGTACATCATATCCGTGCGCATGGGTAAGCGCCTGACCGTCGTCAAGGAGATCGACGGGGAACTTCTGCCGCTGCTCGTGCCGCGCCTCATCATGCAGCCGGTGGTGGAAAACGCGGTGGAACACGGCATTACCCCCCGCCAGCGCGGCACGCTGACTTTGCGCGTATACGCAGAAGGCGGGACGCTGCGGCTGGAGGTGGAAAACGACGGAGGCATGAATGAGGCGGATAAAGAGGCGATCGCCCGTTTGCTCAATCATGAAGAAACCCCCGAGGAGGACGTTTCAAAGCCCGGCCAGGTCGGCATACGCAACGTGAACCAGCGGCTGAAGCTCCTCTACGGCAGCGGCGCGGGGCTCTCTATCGAGGAGACGGATGCGGGCAACACGCTTGCGCGCATTTCACTGCCCAATAAATAGTTGCTTATGAAATGGCGCAACGAGCGTCAAAAAAAAGCAATGTCAGCAATTCTGATGTTCTCTTGATACAGATAAAATATAGTTGTCTTTAGGACGCGCATCTTCTGTATCACATCCAAATATCAAAAATGGAGGACAAGGTAAATGAAGAAACTGTTTGCTCTGTTGCTCGCAGCGCTCATGCTCGTGTTGTCCTTCGGCTGCACAGGCAC
>DATMXR010000341.1:0-4769 GCA_035561315.1 Feifaniaceae bacterium | reverse complement strand
GAGACAGGTGCAACACACACTATAATGTAAAATACAATATAGGGTACGGGGATGTGGACATGGAACGCGAGGAGATCTTATCGGGTCTGATACTTGAATTAAGGCGCGGCAGCATCGTGCTCGCGGTGCTCAGCCAGCTGCAAAAGCCCATGTACGGGTACCACCTGGTCACCGTCATGGGGGAGAGCGGCGTCGCGGTGGAGGTCAACACGCTTTACCCGCTGCTTCGGCGGCTGGAAAGCCAGGGGTTATTGGAAAGCGAATGGGAGACCGGCGGGGCGAAGCCGAGAAAATACTATGTGCTGACGGAGTTCGGAAACGAAATTTACCGGGTGCTCAAAAAGCACTGGGATGAGACGGTTGCAAGCATGAACAGGTTGATGGAGGGGGAACAATGAAATCGGATCTCATGGAACGCTACATCTACGCGGTGGAAAAGCGCCTGCCCTATAAACAGCGGGCGGACATCAAAAAGGAACTGAACACGCTCATAGCGGATATGCTGGAGCAGCGCTGCGGGGACGTCCCGCCCACCGAGCACGATGTCCGCGTGGTATTGACGGAGCTGGGTACGCCAAGCGAGCTTGCGGAACAATATCACCCGGATAAGCGCCGCGCGCTCATTTCGCAGCCCTATTACGGCAAGTATAAAATGGTGCTGAAAATCGTGCTGCTGGCCGTTGCGGGCGGGCTTACGGCCGCCCATCTGATTCTTGCGCTGCTGGGGGACCCCCCAAAGGTCCCGTTTCTCCGGTTCATGGAGTGGATCGGCGGGGTATTCACGGGGGAACTCTACGCGTTCGCGTTTGTCACGGGAATATTCGCGTTCTTTGAGCGCAAGGGCGTAAAGCTGGACCATGACGATGCGCTGGGCGATCTGCCGCCCGTACCCGCAAAGGATGAGCGCATCGGGCGGGGGGAGAGCATCGCGGGCATATTCTTCAGCATCGCGTTTCTTCTGCTGTTCCTGTGGCTGGCGCCATGGGTCATCGGGATTTACAGCGGCAGCGGGTTTGTGCCCATGTTCAACCAGGCGGCGCTGCTGCGGATGTGGCCCGTATTGCTTCTGATCACGGGGGCGGGCGTCATAAAGGAGATCGTGAAGCTGCTCGAAGGCAGGTACACGTTCAGGGTGGCGTTCACCGCGCTCATCACGGGCATAGTGAGCCTGGGGTTGTTCGTGCTGCTGTTTTCCACGGAGGAACTTCTGAACCCCGCGTTCCTCCCCGGCGTCACGGCGCTCTTTGGCGCGGAGGATACGGCCGGCCGGGCGATACTCGGCAGCGTGCCCGCCATATTCCTCGGCGTGGTCGCGTTCGCGCACGTTCTGGATATCATAACGTCGTTCGCCAAGGCTTCCCGATTCCGGCGGGCGTAAGCCGCGAAAGAAATCAAACAAAAGAAAGAACATCCGGCGTTCATTGACTGCCGGATGTTCTTTATGATTTGTTCCCGGGAAAGAACGCCGGGCGGCGGGTATCAGTTCAAAAGCGCCTCTGCCCAGGACTCCGGCCGGAATCCAATGAGAACGAAGCCGTTGCCAACAAGGATCGGTCGTTTTACCAGCATGCCGTCGCTTGCAAGCAATTCAAGCTGGTCTTCCTCCGGCATGGCGGGCAGCCTTTCCTTTAACGATAAGGCGCGGTACGATAAGCCGCTTGTGTTGAAAAACCGCTTGAGCGGCAGGCCGCTTACGTTTCTCCATGCCCGCAATTCGTCAGCCGTGGGGCGGTCCGATTTGATATCCCGCATTGTGCAGCGTATCCCATGCTCCTCCAGCCAACGCCGGGCGTCCCTGCAGGTGCCGCACTTGGGGTAACAGACAAATAACATCGGGTCCTCCTTTAGCGCTCCGCCGCCCAAAAGTGAATTTGCGCCGTGTAAGGGGCGAAAGAAACCGGGAACAAAAGCTCAATGCCGGACCGGCTCCAGCCGGTAGAGGTCCAAACGGCGGTTGCGCCGCACGGGGATGCTGTTTCTCATTTCCTCCAGCATGCCCATGTCAAGCTCCACGATTGCGGTCTCCTCCTGCTCCCCGCAGGCGTAAAGCACCGCGCCGTCCGGCGTGGCGACGAGCGAATGCCCGTACGCGGAGGGAGACTGCGCGGGGGAGACCGCGGCCGCAAAAAACTGGTTGTCCAGAGCCCGCGCCCGCAATAAGAGTTCCCAGTGGCGCGGGCCGGTGGCGCGGGAAAACGCGGCGGGCAGCGCCATTAGGTCCGCGTCCCGCTGCATGACGAGCCGCGCCCATTCCGGAAACCGGATGTCGTAGCAGATGGCGACGCCGGTTTTTATGGGCGCGTCCAGTATCAGCGGGTATCCGTTTCCGGGGGAAATGGTTTCCGACTCCATAAAGCGGAATTTCCCCGGGATATCGATATCAAACAGATGCGCCTTGCGATACTTGCCAAGGCACGTACCATCGGGACCAAACGACATGCTGGTGTTGTAGAGCCTGTTTTCATATAGCTCCGGTACGGAGCCGCCGATGACGAACAGGCCGGTTTCCTTTGCGGCTTCAAAAAGCAGCGCCGCGCTTTCCCCGCCGGGGCAGGGTTCCGCGGCCCCCCGGAACAGGGCGGGCACGTAGGCGATAGAAAACATCTCGGGCAATATGGCGAGCCTTGCCCCCTTGTCCGCCGCGCGGTACAGGGCTTCCTTCGCGCGGGCAAGGTTCCGCTTTTTTTCTTCGGTTACGGTGATCTGGCACAGCGCAAGCTTCAATCCGTCCGCCTCCCCTCTAAAAACAGAGCCGTACTTATAAAACTTCCAGCACCCGCCGGGGCATGTCCTCAATGCCGCACACGGCGGTATGGAGCACGGGTTTTTCGAAAAGCTCCGTGATGGCTTTCGGGACATCGGTTCCGGTCAGCGCGCTTAAGCGTGCGGCGTTTTTAAAATCGTCCCCGGACGGCGCTTCAAACGCCCGCAGCACGTCGGACGCGAACTTATAGGGGCTGGCGGTGGAAAGCAGCACCGTGTGCGCGTCGATCCCGAGGGATGCTTCGCGCCGCTCCAGTATGGTCTGCGCCACGGCGGTGTGCGGGTCCATCAGGTAGCCGGTCCGCTCATAGCAGGCGCGGATTGTGTTTAAAGTATCCTCCTCGCCGCACCAGTCCGCGTCAAACAGGCCGCCGAGCGTATTGGCCACCGCGCGGCCGACTTCGTAGCGGCCCTCATGCTGCAGGGCGGACATCCATTCGCGCACCTTTGCGTCGCTTCTTCCTGCCGCCTCGAACAGCAGCCGCTCCAGGTTGGAGGAAACCAAAATATCGATGGAGCAGGACATGCTCTTGTAAAACGGCCTGCGGCTGTCGTATTCCCCCCTGCGGAAGAAATCCGTCAAAACGTTGTTCCGGTTGGAGGCGCAGATGAATTTGTTGACCGGCAGGCCCATGCGCATGGCGTAGTAGCCCGCCAGGATATCCCCGAAATTGCCGGTGGGCACGCAGAAATTGATCTTGTCTCCCGCCTTGATTTTCCCGAGCCGGCAAAGCTCCAGGTACGAAGCGTAATAGTAGGCGATCTGCGGCAGCAGCCTCCCGAAATTGATGGAGTTCGCGGAGGACAGGCGGTACCCTTTTTCCGACGCTTCTTTCAATACGCCCTCGTCGCGGAATATGCGCTTTAAAGCGGTCTGCGTATCGTCAAAGTTGCCCTCCACCCCGCATACGAAGGTGTTGCTGCCCTCCTGCGTGGCCATCTGCAAAAACTGCGCGCGGCTCACGCCGCCGCGCGGGTAGAACACCTGCACCTTTGTGCCGGGCACGCCGCAAAATCCCGCAAGCGCGGCCTTTCCCGTATCGCCGGAGGTAGCCACAAGTATGTACACCCGCTTGTCCTCGCCCGTTTGCGCAAGAGAATCCCGCATCAGGTACGGCAGCATCTGCAGCGCCATGTCCTTAAACGCCAGCGTCGGCCCGTGCCACAATTCCAGCACGCTTTCGTTCTTAGTCAGCGGCACGGTGGGCGCTATGGCCGGGGTATCGAATTTCTGTCCGTACGCCGCGTCCAGGTAGCCTTTTAGCGTTTCATCCGGCGTGTCCAGGTACTCCCGCATCACCGCGAGCGCTATGGCGCGGTAATCCCCGCAATACTCCGCCAGGGTGCCGACCGAAAGCGTTGGGAACGCTTCGGGCACATACAGCCCGCCCAGCGGGCAGATGCCCTGCACGATGGCTTTTGCGGCGGAAACGGGCGCGCCCCCGCGGGTGCTGACGTATCGCATATGGCCTCCTTGTTTTAAAAAGGCTGCCCCCCGCGGTTTTGCCGGGATGGGGCAGCCTGAAATGGGTTTCTTTTTCAGAATAAAAATTCCTTTAAAAATTCCGGTATATTGTCGCGCTTGCCGCTGATGCTTATCGTAATGGTTAAGGAACAATCCTCGGCGAATTTCTTCAGGTGTTCGAACAGACCTTCCAGCGTGTTCAAGTCGTGGTGGACGATTTTCAAAAAGCCGTCAATGAACAGGTGTTCCAGATCAAAATCCTGCGCGGCGATCCCGCACAAAAACCCGTAAAACATTTTCGGGCCGTCTATTTCAAACCGAGATGCGTCCACGAAACGGATTTCACGCGTCAGATCGAACATGTACCGGCTGTCATCATCAATGAATACGACGCTGCCCTTTGCCTCTTTTGAGGTGGAGTTGGCCATGTCAATGATGCGCTTGGTCTTACCCGTACCCTTTTCGCCGAAGATAACTCGTATCAAGGTAAACCCCTCCTTTAGATTTGATCTTGACTTTATTATACCCAAACGCAAAAGGG
>DATMXR010000340.1:0-11370 GCA_035561315.1 Feifaniaceae bacterium | reverse complement strand
CAGGTCAAATGAAAGGGCGTATCATTATGAGTAAAATAGCTGTTATTGGAGCCACAGGGAATTATGGGGGAAAGGCGATAGAATATCTTTTGGAACGGGGCGTCAAACCCAACGACGTTATAGCAATCTACCGTAACGAAGAAAAGGCGCTTCCCTTGAGAGAAAAAGGGCTGGAAGCAAGATATGGCGACTATCAGGGAAAAAGCTTCGGCCCCAAAGTTTTTCAGGGTGCTGAAAAATTGTTGTTTGTATCCGGTATAGACCCTGATAACCTGACTCGCATCAAAAACCATATCACTGTTGTGGACGCCGCCCGTCAGGCAGGCGTCAAACATATCGTCTATACCGGACTGGCCTATCCCGAACGGGCCCATTTGGGAATGGAAAGCGTTCACCTTGCTACGGAATACGCCATTAAAGCGGCCGCCATCCCGTACACTTTTTTACGCAACACATTTTATACGGACTTCTTCCTCGTTCCACAGGAATTGAAACGCGCCGTTGACGGCGGGAAGTTATTTACTCTCGCGCAGGGGAAAAAGATGAACTTCGTGTCCCGTGACGATATGGCGAAATCTGCCGCCGTTGTACTGACCACGGAGGGCCATGTCAATAAGATTTACGAAATTACCGCCCCGCAGGCATATTCGTATCACGATATCGCCGATATTCTGGCGGAGGTATCCGGCAAGAAGGTGGAATACGCGGAAACGACGAGGGAGCGGTATGCCGCTTATCTTACGGAGCTTGGCGTGCCCGCGGAATTGCAAATGTGGGATTCCGGCATGATGCAGCCCGGATTTGCAGATGGATGGGGCGAGACAACCGATTCGGCCCTGTCCGATCTGATAGGCGCGGACAATATCAAAACGCCAAAGCAGATCATTCAGGAGATATTTAAGCGCTAATTTTGTGTGTTCCGGCATTGCCTAACTATTAGGGTCCGAATCAACAGAGGAACGGCCTGGAAAAACAAACGATTTTTATCCAAAGCGCAGGGGGTATGCTAAAAGCCACCGCAATGGATTGCGTCCGTTGCGGTGGCTTTGCTTCGCTTGCTTTTTTGCCGCTTATTCGTTTGCCGGGGCTTCCAGGCTTGCCTTTGGGACGCTCTCCCTGTCCGCGCGTTTCAATAACGCCATGCCGAGCGCGCCAAACAGCATCACGGCCGCCACCACCAGCCAGACGGACGGGAAGCCGACAGCTGCGAGCACCGCGCCCATCACGCCGGGGCCTATGGCGGACCCGAGGTCGTGCACGAGGAACAGCATGGAATTCACCCTGCCGATGTATATCTGCGGCGTGCGGTGCGCCACATACGCGTTCCGGTTGATGGAGATCAATATCTCGCCCACCGTCAGCAGTATGACGCTCAGCAAAAAATGGACGAACGTACGGGCGGCGCCAAACGCCAGGAAGGACGCGAAGTAGAAAAACCCTCCCATGTATACGGTCTTGAGCGGGTGCATCCTCTGCGTCACGCTGGTCAGCGTCGGGGTCAGCACGATGCAGGTGACGGCGTTGGCGCTTACGACGGCGCTGTACAGCCTTGCGCCGTCGGTTGCAAAAAGATCCACCATCTGCAGCGGCAGCAGATAATTCCACTGCACGTAGCAGAAGTTGTACACCAGCAGCCCGAGCGCAAACAGGATCAGCATCGGGTTGCGGTACAGGAAAGAAAATACGGATTTGCCCTGCGCGGCGGTCTCCGCTTCCGTCTCCCCGCACTGCGGCGCACTTTCCGGCCGCGCGGAGGGACGTACCCACAGCAATATGGACGCCACGGAAAGCAGCGAGGTCAGCCCGTTCAGAAAGAACAGCAGGTTCAGGTTCTTATAAAACAGCAGCCCGCTGATAATCGGCCCCACGGCAAACCCCAGGTTGATGCCGAGATACGTCAGCGAAAACGCGCTTTTGAGCTTCTCCCTGGGCGTCACCTGGGTCACGATGCAGTTGAACGCGGGGTAGGCGACCGCGTACAGGATGGAGGCTATCACCAAAAGCACCGCCACCGGCATTCCGGTATCCAAAAACCCGCATATCAGGTATACCAGCGCGCCGAGGCTGTTGAACAGCGCGATCACCCTTTTGCCGCCGAGCTTGTCCGCCAGCCTGCCGCCCAGCATGATAAAGGGCGCCTGCAGGAGCATGGATACGGTGGTGAACAGCCCGGCGTCCGCTTTTGAAAGACCGATCTTTTCCACCAAAATCAGCGTCATCAGCGGCATGATAAAGCTTCCCATGCGGCTGATGACATTGGAAAAAAACAGGGCGTATACGTCCCTGGGCAGGCCTTTATAGACCGTAAGGTGCTGTTTGATATGCAAGCGCTGTTACGCTCCGTCTTTCAAATTTCTTATTTCGGGCAGAAAAAAGCTGCCCTGCGGCTTTTGCATGCTGCGTCGCCCGGACAGCTTAGTTTATCCTATGGATCGGGATAAGCGGCTATTCCTCTACGCGGATGATGCTCTCCACGCATTGCGTCGTATCCATGCCTTCTATTTCTTTGAGCGCGTCCTGCACGCCAAGCTCGTGCGCCCTGTGGGTCACGAACGTGATCCAGGCGACCGTCCCGTCGCCGTCCTTTTGCGGTTCGGCAAGCTGCAGGACGGATTTGAGGGAAACGCCGTGGTTGGCGAACGCGCCCGCGATGGCGCTCAATACGCCGGGTTTGTCGAGCACCCGGGTGCGGATGCAATACACGCTTTCCCAATCCTTTACCAGGTGCGTGCCCGCGTCCATATCCGGTATGTTCCGGAAGGAGTTGTATCGGTGCCTGTTCTCGTGGTGGCAGGCGTATATCATATCCCCCACGACGGCGGATGCGGTGGGCATCTGGCCCGCGCCGCGCCCGTAGAGCATGACGTCCCCCACGGCGTTGCCGGTGATGAACACGGCGTTGAAGGAGCCGCGTATGGCTGCGAGCGGGTGTGTCTTGGGGATCATGGTGGGGTGCACGCGCACCTCCACGTTGTTGCCCGCCGCTTTTTTGCCGATGGCGAGCAGCTTGATTTCATAGCCCAGCTGGCGCGCCGCGTCAAAATCCGCCTTGGTCAGCCTGGTAATGCCCTCGCGGTGGATCGCGTCGATCGGCATATGGGTGTGGAAGCACAGCGAGGAGAGTATGGAAAGCTTGTAGGTCGCGTCGTAGCCTTCCACGTCCGCAACGGGGTTCGCCTCGGCGTAGCCCCTACTCTGCGCTTCCTTTAATACCTCGTCGAACTCGAGCCCCTCTTCGCTCATGCGGGTGAGGATAAAGTTCGTCGTGCCGTTGATAATGCCCATGACGCCCGTGATGTTGTTGCCCTGGAGCGAGTCCGTGATGGTGCGCAGCAGCGGGATGCCGCCGCCCACGGTCGCCTCTATATACAGGCCCGCGCCGGTCTTTTTTGCGGCTTCCTCAAAGGCGTACCAGTGCTTGCTGATGACCTCCTTGTTGGAGGTGACCACGGTCTTCTTTGCGTTGAGCGCGCTCAATATGAACGTGCGCGCGGGCTCCACGCCGCCCATGCACTCCACCACCAGGGAAATGGACGCGTCGCCTATAATATCGTCCAGGGAAGTGGTGAACGTTTCGCGCGGGGCGAGGCCGAGGTTGGACTCGTGCGCGAAATCCTTGATGAGCACGCGCTTCACCTGAAAATCGATCTCCTCGCGGTGTATGATATCCGCGTGGTTTTCCTTTAAGAGCTTGTATACGCCCGAACCCACGACGCCAAAGCCCAGTATCGCAACGTTGACCTGTTTCATAGTATCCTCTCCGTACTCTTAAAAACTCTTATCCGCTTCATCAGCGGTTCATCTCATAAATCATGGCCAGGCCCTGCAGCGTCAGCGTGGGGTTTAACACATCGATGCAGTCCGTTTCGGCGGCAATGAGCTCCCCCATGCCGCCGGTGCCGATCACGTGCGCGTCCTGCCCCAGTTCCTGCTTCGCCTTTTTGACCAGGTATTCCACAAGCCCCACATATCCGTACAATATGCCGGATTGCAGGCAATGCTCCGTGTTGGTGCCGATCACCTGCTGGGGCTTGACAAACTCCACCTTGGGGAGCATGGCTGTGTTTTCGATCAAGGCCGTGGTGCTCACCTTGAAGCCCGGGCAGATCATGCCGCCCAGAAACCGCTGGCCCTGCATGACGTTGAACGTTGTCGCCGTGCCGAAATCCACCGTGATGCAGTTGCCGCCGTAAAGCCTGTTGGCGGCCACCGAGTTGCAGATGCGGTCCGACCCGAGCTTCTGCGGCGAATCGTATTCGTAATAAAGGTCTGTCCGTAACCCCGCATGCACCTGCATCGGCGCGACGCAGGGGAAGTAGATGCTGAACATATGGTCTATGGTGTAATTAAAGGAAGGGACGACGGAGGAAACGATAATGCCGTCCACGGCCTGTGTGCGCAGCCCCAGGTGCGAAAAAAAGGAGCTCATCTGCACGCCGTATTCGTCCGCGGTGCGCCCGCGGTCCATGGCGACGCGCCAGGAATGCAGCAGCTTGAACCCTTCGAACAGTGCGATTTTGATGTTGGTATTGCCGATGTCAAGCGTAAGCAGCATGTTTACGTCTCACTTTGCCAGTTTGTTGAGCGCGAGCACGGCGGGCGTCGCGATGACGGCGGCGGCGACCGCCTCCATGGTGCCCGCTATCAGGCCTGTCCCGCCGATGATGCCGAGCACGGGCGTGGAGTCAAGCCCGGAGAGCGCGTAAAACAGCAGCATCAGGCCCAGGTAGAACACCGTATTGGTCAGCGACCCAACGACCGCCGCGGGCACCACGCTGAGCGTAGTCCGTTTCCTGCGGTTGGCCAGGCGGTAGATTAAATGCGTCGTTACCGGCACGAGCATGCGCGGCACGAAGCACATCAGCACGGCAAACACCGGGTTTTTCGCCAAAAGCGCGCCCGCGAGTAAGCTCGGCGGCACCATGGAAAGCCCCAGCACGCTCATGAGGCTGGCGGCGCCGAAGAAAAACCCGAACAGCAGCCCGGCCTTTAGCCCCAGCACCAGCGTGCCCACGATGGTGGGGATGCAGAGCACCGTCACGTTGATAAATCCCAATGGAATAAGCCCCCAGGGGGTGAGTCCCAGGAAGAATATCAGGCCGATAAACAGCGCGTACATGACTAGCCTTTTGGTTGAAAGATGCTTCACTCTTTTGCCTCTCCGTTCGGGATGCTTTGTGCTATTATAACAGCTTTGCCGGAAAGGCACAATCAAACCCGCGATTATTTTGGTCCTGCCCGCGCCCCGGGGTAATTTTAACACATGCGTCATTTACGCTTGTGCCGCTTCATGTTACAATAAAACAGAACGAATATACGAATGAGGCGAAGGCATTTTGGTGGTATTGGGCATCGACCCGGGGTACGCCATATTGGGGTACGGCGTGGTGGAAACGCGGGGGACTCTGCTTCGCGCCGTCGATTGCGGGGTCATCGAAACGCCCGCGGGCATGCCCTTTCCCGAGCGTCTGGAGCGGCTGTATCTTGGCGCGCGCCAGCTTGTGGAGAAATTCGGGCCGGATGAGGTCGCGTTCGAGGAGCTGTTTTTCAGCCGCAACGTCACCACCGCCATACAGGTGGGCGCGGGGCGCGGCGTGGCGATGCTCTCGGCCCAGCAGAGCGGGCTGCCGCTTTACGAATACACGCCCATGCAGATAAAGCTTGCGGTCACGGGCAACGGCCACGCGGACAAAAAGCAGGTGCAGCACATGGTGCGCGCGCTGCTTTCGCTCAAAGCGATACCAAAGCCGGACGACGCGGCGGACGCGCTCGCGGTGGCCATCTGCCACGCGAACACCATGGGGCCCGCGGCGCAGGAATTCCGCATCAAATGACAGGGCGTTAGGAGGAAGCATGTACGCACATATCCGGGGCGAGGTCGTGGAGCTTGCGGCGGACCGCGCGGTCATAGAGGCCGCGGGCGTGGGATACGAGCTGTTTTGCAGCGCGAAGACGCTAAACGGCCTGCGCGTGGGCGAAAAGGCCAAGCTCATTACCCACCTGCATCTGGCGGAGGACGTCATGGCGCTGTACGGCTTTTCCGACGAACCGGAGCGCGCCATGTTCCGGCGGCTCTTAGGCGTAACGCGGGTGGGTCCCAAGCTGGCGCTTTCCATATTGTCCGTTCTTACGCCCGCGGATGTGGCGGCGGCAATCGTGACGGACAACGCGGCGGCGTTTTCCCGCGTGCCGGGCATGGGCAAAAAGACGGCCCAGCGCGTGCTGCTGGAATTAAAGGAAAAGGTCGGCGTGGAGGAAATGACGGGCGCGGGCCTGCCGGAGGGCGCGGCGCAGGCTTCCGATCTCAGGGCCGAGGCCGTGGCCGCTTTGATGGGCCTGGGGTACGACGGCGCATCCGCCTCCCGCGCGGTGGCGGCGGCAGAGGAAACGGAAAGTATTGAAGAAATGATCACGCGGGCGCTAAGAAGGCTTGCGAAAAGCTGAAAAATATCGAAATAGAGAGTATGCGGCAGTTTGCCGCCGGAGGGGACAAGAGTGGAAGACCGCCTGCTTTCCTCATCGCTTCGCGAAGAGGATATGCAAACCGAATACAGCCTGCGCCCGAGGTTTTTAAACGAGTACATCGGGCAGCGGGAAGTCAAGGAGCACATGCGCATCTATATCCAGGCCGCGCGGGACAGAGGGGAACCTCTGGACCATGCCCTTTTATACGGGCCGCCGGGCCTGGGCAAGACGACGCTTGCGGCGATCATCGCCAACGAGATGGGCGGCAACCTTCGGGTGACCTCCGGCCCCGCGATCTCCCACGCCGGGGACCTGGCGGCGCTTTTGACGAACCTTTCGGCGGGGGACGTGCTTTTTATCGATGAGATCCACCGCCTCAACGCCACGGTGGAGGAAGTGCTCTACCCGGCCATGGAGGATTTCGCGCTGGACATCATTATAGGAAAAGGCCCTTCCGCAAGGAGCATACGGCTGGACCTGCCCCGGTTTACGCTTGTGGGGGCCACCACCCGCATGGGTATGCTGACTTCGCCTTTAAGGGACCGGTTCGGCATCAAGGAGCAGCTTTTGCTTTACCGCACGGAGGACCTGTGCGATATCATCATGCGCAGCGCCCGCATACTCAATATCGAGGTGGACGACGAGGGCGCAAGCGAGATCGCCTCCCGGGCGCGCGGCACGCCGCGTATCGCAAACCGCCTGCTGAAGCGGGTGCGGGATTTCGCGCAGGTGCGGGGGGACGGCATCGTGACGCTCCCCATGGCCCAGCAGGGCTTGAATATGCTCGGCATAGACGGGCTGGGGCTCGATCCGGTGGACAGGCGCATGCTCGACGTCATGATCGATAAATTCGGCGGCAGGCCCGTGGGCCTCGACACCATCGCCGCGGCCACGGGCGAGGACGCCGGCACGATAGAGGACGTCTACGAACCCTACCTTATGCAGCTTGGGTTCCTCGCGCGCACGCCGCGCGGCAGGGTGGTGCTGCCCTCCGCCTACGCGCATATGGGGTACAAGCTTCCCCCGTCCGGTTCGGATGCGGCCGTACAGGCGCGCATGGAGATATAACGGTATAAGAAATCACTGCGGTTGCATATTTGAAAAACGGAGGGTGTACGGGATGAACAAAAAGCGCGAGCTGGAACAGCAGGTGACCGACCTGCAGGCGCAGGTGCAGGGGCTCAATAAACAGCTGGAGGGATACCGCGCGCAGGAAAGCGCCATCGTACGGGCGCTTACCGACGCGCAGACGAGCGCCGGGAAGCGCGTTTTGGAAGGCGAGGTCCAGGCGAAAAAGATCGTGGACGAGGCGAACGCCCAGCGGGCGCGGGCGGAAGCGGAAGCGGACGCCCTGATACAGGAGGCCACGGAAAAGGCAGCCGAAATCGTGGAAGCGGCGCAGGCGGAGTCTTCCCGCAGGCTCGCGCAGGCGGAAGCCTCGGTGCAGGACTTTGAAACGCGCCTGAACGCGCTCAACGCCACGCTTCTGGATACCGCCCGCCAGGCGAAGGAGCAGGCCGAAGCGTTCGCCCGCTCCATGGAAGCGCTCACCGGCGACACGCCCGAAATTCTGCAGGAAGGCCGCGGCCTTTCCGCGCTCATACAGTCCCAGGCGGGGAAACTCCCCGATTCATACGGGACCCCGCAGGAATTGATGCACGGCATTTACCGGCTGCAGGGAAGGGACATCCCGGCGGTTCCCGAAACCGAGCCGGACGCGGAACCCACGGAGCCCGCGTTCCCCGGGGAATCCGTGCCCGCGCAGGAGGAACAGCCCGTACGGGAGGAGCAGACGGCCGCGGAAGAGCCGGAAGAGCGCGTCTGGACGGTGGAAGAGGTCATGGCGAAAAGCGGCGCATACCCCTCTATGGATAAGAACGGGGAAGACGAGGACGTCGATCTCGACAGCCTGCTGGACGAGATCATCCGCGAATGACGCATAGCGGAACGGCTATAGCCGGTTCCGGCATATAGCAAGGAAATCATTTGCAAGTTGACGCGGCAGGGAAGCCGCAAAGGCAGTTGAAGGAGCATACGGATGGCGAACAACGGCGGGCAGGAATTTGTAAAGCACATCGCGCGGCGGGACGAGGATTTCCCCCAGTGGTATACCGACGTGGTGTTAAAGACCGATATGGTGGATTATTCCGACGTCAAGGGCTGCATGGTCATAAAGCCCTACGGCTACGGCGTGTGGGAGCTGATCCAGCAGCAGATGGACGCGCGGTTCAAGGAAACCGGGCATGTCAACGCCTATTTCCCGCTGCTGATACCGGAAAGCCTTCTGAACAAAGAAAAGGAGCATGTGGAGGGCTTCGCGCCCGAGGTGGCCTGGGTCACCCACGCGGGCGGCGAAAAGCTTGCGGAGCGCCTGTTCGTGCGCCCCACCAGCGAGACCATCATCGGCTCCATGTATTCCAGGTGGATCCAGTCCTACCGCGATCTGCCGGTGCTGATGAATCAATGGTGCAACGTCGTCCGCTGGGAAAAAAGCACGCGCCCGTTCCTGCGCACCAGCGAATTCCTCTGGCAGGAGGGCCACACCGCGCACGCCACGTTCGGGGAGGCGCAGGAAGAGACCATGCGCATGCTCGAGGTCTACCGCGAGTTTGCGGAGAACGTGCTCGCCATACCCGTGGTGACCGGCCGCAAAAGCGAAAAGGAAAAGTTCGCGGGCGCCTACGCTACCTACACCATGGAGGCCATGATGCAGGACGGCAAAGCCCTGCAGATGGGCACCTCCCACAACCTGGCGGATCATTTCGCCAAAGGCTACGACATCACCTACCTCAGCAGGGAAGGGAAGCTCGAATACTGCTTCACCACCTCCTGGGGCACCTCCACCCGCATGATCGGCGGGCTCATCATGGTGCACGGGGACGACAGGGGCCTTGTGCTGCCCCCGCGCGTGGCGCCCATACAGGCGGTGATACTGCCTATCGCGCAGCACAAGCCGGGCGTGCTCGAAAAGGCGGAGGAGCTGTATAAAACCCTCAAAGCTGCGGGCGTGCGCGTGAAGCTCGACGACAGCGAGCAGTCCGCGGGCTGGAAGTTCAACCAGTGGGAAATGAAGGGCGTGCCGCTGCGCATCGAGATCGGCCCCAAGGACATACAAAACGATCAGGTCGTCATCGTCCGCCGCGACATATTGGAAAAGCAATTTGTGCCCATGGACGGTTTGGCAAAGTCCGTTGCGGGAATGCTTGACGATGTACACAGCGGGTTATATCAAAAGGCGCTGGAACTGCGCGAAAGCAGGACCGTGGATGCCGCCACGTTTGAAGAACTGCGCGAGGGCGTGAAAAGCGGCTTTGTGCGCGCCATGTGGTGCGGCGATACCGCGTGCGAGCTTGAAATCAAGGAAAAGACGGGCGGCGCCACCACGCGCTGCATGCCGTTTGAGCAAAAAGAGCTTTCGGACGTGTGCGTTCACTGCGGGAAAAAAGCGCACGCCCTGACATATTTTGCAAAAGCCTATTGAGATCGGTAAGGGGGTAAGCCAATGAGAAGACCGGATAACAAAACGCTGATACTGACGGGAGTTCTAATGGTGGTGGTCGTTCTTCTGACCTGTCTGCTGCGGTTCGACATCCACCATCAGGGAGAGCTTTCCGGGTATTGGACGCTGGGCGACGTGGGCGTCTACATCGCCGCGGCGCTTTTGGGCGGTCCCTGGGCGGCGCTGGCCTCCGGCGTAGGCTCCGCCCTCGCGGATATATTCGTGGGGCAGGCCGTCTATGCGCCCGCAAGCCTTTTAATCAAGGCCGGTATGGCGCTTGCGTTCGCCGCCCGCCTCAAACGCGGGCATGCGCCGCTCGATCTCGTGAAATCCGTCGCGGTGGCGGGCGGCATCATGATCGGCGGATATTTCTTTTACGATCTCATATTCCGCGGGGATTACGTGCTGGCGGCCATCTCACTGCCGTTTAACATCCTGCAGCTGATCGGCTCCGGCGTCATCGCCGTTCCCGTATTATTTTTGATGGGCGGGAAAAACTACCGTCAAGGGGGCGGCTTTGGCTCCCGTGACGATTTTACGCAAACAAAAAGGCAGTTGAAGTAGCATGAAATTGACGGTGCTCGGCCGGTACGGCCCGTTTCCCGCGCCGGGGGGCGCCTGCTCCTCTTATTTATTGGAAGCGCCCGCCGTCCCGGGAAAAAACGGCAAGCACGATAAAAAGGTAAAGCTCGTGATCGACCTTGGGAGCGGAGGGCTATCCAGGCTGGTTTCGGTCTGCCCCTTGAGCGAGATCGATGCGATATTGCTTTCCCACCTGCACAGCGACCATATGTCGGACATGCTGGTGCTGCGTTACGCCCTGCAGCTGCTGCCCAAGAAGGGCGTCGACGTCCCCGTGCCGCTGCACGTCGTAGCCCCGGGCACGCCGGAGACCGAATTCCGCATGCTTTCCTCCGCGGGTACGTTCGATATGGTCAAAATGGAGGACGGCATGAAATTAAGGTTCGGCTCGCTCTCCGTTACGCTCCACCACATGCTGCATCCGGTGCCCTCCTATGCCATGGATTTCCTGGAGGAGGAGCCCCCGAGGCCCCCCGCCTACGGCGAGGACGTGCCGCAAAAACGCCTGGTTTATACGGGCGATACCTGCTACAACGAAAGGCTGGCGCCGCTGTGCCGGAACGCGACCGTGCTGCTGGCGGACACGGGCCTCTTGGCAAAAGAAAAGACCACGGAATTCGTGCCGCACCTCACCGCGCGCGAGGCCGGGGAGATCGCAAGGAAGGCCGGCGTGGGCAGGCTCCTGTGCACCCATTTGTGGGGCGGGGGCGGCATCATCGAGGATCTGGTGCTGCGGGAGGCGCAGGAGGCGTTCCCGGCCGCCGAGGTCGTGCAGGAAATGATGACCTACGAAATCTGAATAAGGAATACAGGCCGTCCGCAAC
>DATMXR010000339.1:0-10669 GCA_035561315.1 Feifaniaceae bacterium | reverse complement strand
GGGCCGCAGGGCCCGCAAGGCTTCCCCGGCCCGCAGGGTGACCCCGGCCCGCAGGGTCCGCAGGGCGTACCCGGCGCCGCCGGAGCAACCGGCCCGCAGGGTGTCCCCGGCCCGCAAGGCGTTCAGGGCCCCATAGGCCCGACAGGGCCTGCCGGTATCGGCATTCAGGGCCCCACCGGCCCGACAGGCCCGCAAGGCCCGCAGGGCGCACAAGGTCCGCAGGGCGCGCAAGGTCCGCAGGGCGCGCAAGGTCCCATAGGTCCCCAGGGTCCCGCCGGGGCGCAGGGTCCCGTAGGCCCGCAGGGCCCGCAGGGCGCGCAAGGCCCCGTCGGCCCGCAAGGCCCGCAGGGCGCGCAGGGTCCCGTCGGCCCGCAAGGTCCGCAGGGCGCGCAAGGCCCCATCGGCCCGCAGGGTCCGCAGGGCGCGCAAGGCCCCATCGGTCCCCAGGGTCCGCAAGGTCCCGCCGGTCCTGCCGGAGCAGACGGCGCAACCGGCCCCACCGGTCCTCAGGGTCCCGCCGGGGCGCAAGGCCCCATCGGTCCTCAGGGCCCCATCGGCCCGCAAGGCGCGCAAGGCGCACAAGGTCTGCAAGGCGCGCAAGGTCCGCAGGGCGCACAAGGCCCGCAGGGCGCACAAGGCCCCATAGGGCCCCAGGGCCCCATCGGCCCGCAAGGCCCCGCCGGAGCAACCGGCGCGACAGGCGCAACCGGCCCGACCGGCCCGACCGGCCCCACCGGAGCAACCGGCGCGACAGGCGCAACCGGAGCGACAGGTCCCACCGGAGCAACCGGCGCGACCGGAGCAACCGGCGCGACAGGCCCCACCGGACCTACCGGCCCGACCGGAGCAACCGGCGCGACGGGCGCAACAGGCCCGACCGGACCTACCGGCCCCACCGGAGCAACCGGCGCAACGGGCGCAACAGGCCCGACCGGTCCGACCGGCCCCACCGGAGCAACCGGCGCAGACGGCGCAACCGGACCCACCTCCGGGTATTCCTTTGCACAACCGAAGATGGAAGAATATTAATCCGAAAGATGAATGGAATGGGAGCGATCCGCTTCGGCGGAAGGCTCCGCTTTTTTGATAAACCCCTCCGCGGAATGCATGAGGAGCACGGGGTCCTCCTGGAACCCTTCCGCGCGGCTGGGGATCAGAATGATGCGAAGCGTCTGGAACATCAGGCTTAAGTCCTGCAGAAACGAATAATTCTCGATATACATCAAATCCATCAGCAGCTTATCCTGAGAAGACGTATCATAGTTTCCGTATACCTGCGCGTTGCCGGTCAGCCCGGCCTTTACGTTGAGCCGGTAACGGAACGCGGGAAATTCCCTTTCATATTCCGCGGCAATCTCGGGCCGCTCCGGGCGGGGGCCCACAAAGGACATATCGCCGAGCAATATGTTGAACAGCTGCGGAAGCTCGTCCAGCCTGCACTTGCGGATAAACCGGCCCACGGGCGTCACGCGCTCGTCGTTGGTCACGGTCAGGCGCACGCCGTCCTTTTCCGCATCCACCACCATGGAGCGGAACTTATAGAGGTTAAAAACCCGCGCGTCCCGCGTCAGGCGCGGCTGCGTATAGATGACGCCCTTCCGGTCATAGAGCCAGATGGCAGCGGCGGTCACGAGCATCAGCGGGGAAAGGACTATGATGCCGATTGCCGAGACCAGCAGATCGAACGCGCGCTTTATGATGCGCTCCTCGGTGGTCAGCCTCCCGTTGCGGCAAAGCAGCAGCGGCGTGTCCACCGCATGCACGCCCTGCGCGCCGTTTTTAATGACGTCCGTGATGCTGGGCATAAAATAAAGCCGCTTCTGCTTCTCATAGCAGAGCCGGATCAGCCATTCCTGCATGGCGGGGTCGTTCACGGCCACAAGCACCGCGGGGTATTGCTCCACAATTTGCGCGATGCGGCTTTTTTCGCTGACGGCGTCGACATAATAGCAGATGCTGAACCGCTCCTTGATGACGTTGAGCTTGTTCGCCAGCGTGACCTTGGAGGGGTCGTCATACAAAAACACCATTTTTTGCGGCGCGAATATCCGGTTGTAGACGCGGTTGGAAAGCACCGCCCATATGGCCGCCAATACGATCTGCGCCGCGGTCATCAGAAGAAAACCGCCCACGGGCGCGAGCTTGTAGCTTAACAGCGACACCTGGAAATAGGTGACGATATTGGTCAAAATAAGCGCGATCGCCTGTGAGAGCACGATTTCAAGTATCCGCAGGGAGCCGATACGGTGCCCCTTCATCAGCAGGATAAAGGCGTACAGGATCACGGCGTAGAGCATGTACAAAATATAATTGCCGCGCCGGAAAAACGGGATGGGCAGCGTGTTGTTGTAGAAATTGCTCCATACCAGGAAAAACACCATCACAAGCAAAGCGACGTTGAGTATGGCGATCAGGGTCTGTATGGTTTTCTGAAAATTCGTGCTCATAAATTCCTCCGCATTACGGGAACCGCAGGCCGTCCGAAGCGGCTTTCCCTTCCTGCCTGCGCGAGAGCAGCGCCACCACCCCAAGCAGTATCCAGAATACCGGGGCCGATATCGGCAGGCTGATGCTGAAGAACGCCTGCACCAGGTAGCTTACGCAGGCAAGCAGGCAGGCGAGCAGCAGCGGGTCTGAAAACGCGCGCTTTACGGCGTTTTTCAGCACGGCGCCGATGAACACAAGGTAGCTTATCAGGCCCAGTACGCCCTGGCATATGAGGATTTGCAGATACTCGTTGTGCGCCTTGTCATAGATGATGTGGAGCAGGGCCTTGGCCTCGTCCTGGAACGGCCCGAACCGGTCCACGAACGTATCGGGGCCGGAGCCAAACAAAAGCTGGGGGACAGGCGTGCTTTCCTTTAAAAGACGGAACGTCCTGTTCCAGATAAAGCCGCGGTAGCTGCCGAATTCATCCTGCAAATTGCCGTGGAGCAGCTCGCGCGCCTGATATATGGTGCCGGATGCCGGGTCCTTCCCTATATGCTCCACAGCGGCGGCGCCAAGCGCCAAAATCAGCGCGATCAGGGCCACGCCGGCCCAACGCATGGCGACGGCATTGGGCGTAAAGCGTACCCGCCCGGCGATCAGGAACAATATGCCGCCCAAAATGAGCAGGGCGAGGGAGATCAGGAACCAGCGGCTATGGAGCAGGTCGAGCGTACCGGGGGCAGTATTGCTTGTATTGAACAGGAATATCATCAGCGCGTAAACGTCGCCCAACAGCAATAGCCTGGCCAGCGCCTTGATGTCCGAAACCACAAAGGGCAGAGAAAGCGCGAACGCGGCCAAAGCGCCCACCATGCCCGCTTCGGCTCCCGCCACCACGAGCATGTAGGTGTTGAGCGCGCCCGCCGCAAGGTAGAGGGGACGGAACTTTCCGGGGTGCTTCACATACAGCAGCCCGAAGAGCACCACCGTAATGGAAAGGTAAGAGGACACGACGTCGATATTCCCGAGCGTCGTGCGGAATATGATCGTCTTTGCGGTGTACTCCGGCAGCAGGTCGTACGGGAAAAGCCCCAGGAAGTCCATTTCATAGTACTGCAGGATGCCTATGACGCTGACCAGAATGGAGGAAACGGCGAACGCCGCAAAGTCGGTTTCCCTGGGCTGGTAATAGCGCGCCACAAAAAGGAATACCGCGCCGTAGAGGAGCTGTGTCGCAAAGCCGTCAAACCGTTCCTTATATCCCCAAAACACATTTTTCGGGTAGGGCGAAAACACCGTGGCGATGAGCGTCACAGACAGGAAGGCGATAAGCGCCCAGCCCGCGAAGGAAAGCGCGGGCGGCTTGACGCTTTTTAACTGGTTCGCGCCGCTGAAACGCGTGAAATAGAGTATGGGGACGCTCGCCAGCGCAAGCAGCGTGACGACAAAGAAAAAAATTGTCTTGCTCTGGGTGAGCAGTATGTATTTTTGCGGGCCCAAATACAGCGGGAATATGCAGAGCATAATCAGCACATAGATGCGCGCAAGCAGTTCGGTCTGCAGTTCGCCTTTCTTTTTGAGGCCCGCCTTGTTCTTTTGCATGGTGGATAAACGACTCCTCCCGCTAAGCATACAAATTAATTATATGTTAGCCATGGCGTAAAGTAAATAAAAAGCCATACATCTGTAAGCGATTTACAGTTCATTCACGATTAAAACGGAACGGATCCGCGCACCGGAACGCGATACAGACGCCGCCGTCTTCCTGTACATACACCGCGCGTATGAGCGTGACGAGAAGCCCGCGGTCGGGCAAGGCCCCTTTTTCCGGTTCCGCCAGGGAATTAAGGAACGCGCGTTTTTTTTCCAAACCCGCCTGTTCCTCCCGTATTTCTTCGTCCAGCCGTTCCATGGCCGTTTGCGCCCTTGCGGCGCGTTCCCGAAAGGAATTCTTCATGCGCAAGTACTCTTCCCGCGAAAATTCCCCGGATCGATAATCCGCATACAGGCCGTCGAGCGCGCGCAGGCTTTTTTGCAGCTCCTGCTCCAGCCTTTTGCGGTGGGCCCGGGGGCTGGGGGTGTGCGCGTCCCGCTTAAAAACGCCCGACTCCTCCGCGCTCCACGCGCCCGCGAGCAGCGCGCGTACCGCGGCCCGGACCGCGTCCGCCAGCGCGTCCTCGCGGATGCTGTGCCTGGAGCAGGCGGATTTTTCCCTGTATGTCCGGCACGCGTAATAAGCGTGCCCCTTCGATACGCGGCGCGTCATGGCCTTGTTGCAGCCCGCGCAGCGCACAAGGCCGGAGAACGGCGGCGCCGCATCCTTCCTCGGCGCGGTTTTCGTATTCCCGGCGTTCCGCTCCTGCGCCTGCCGGAACAGCGCTTCGTTTACGATGGGCGCGTGCGTGTTTTTTACCTCTGTCCATTCCGCGCGGGGCACGCGCACCTGGGTATGCACTTTGTAGCTTTTGACGCGGCTGCGCCCCTGCACCATATGCCCGAGGTAGGTGGGATTCTTCAGGATGTTCGCTACGGTGGCGGCGGACCAGAGCCCGTCGTTTTCCGCGGCGTGCGGGTTGCGGTAGTTCAGGCCCCGCTCCTTCTTGTATTGCGCCGGGTTGGGGACGCCCGTTCCGTTGAGCCGCTTTGCGACGCCGCGCTTGCTCATGCCGTCGAGCGCGTACCAGCGGAATATGCTGCGCACCACGTCCGCCGCCTCTCCGTCGATAATCAGGCGGTGTTTATTTCGCGGGTCCTTTTGGTAGCCGTAGGGCGCGAACGCGCCGGTAAACTCCCCGCTTTTGCGCTTGTTCTGCAGCACGCTCCGGACCTTTATGGAGGTCTGGCGGCAAAAATCGTCGTTGATGACGTTTTGCAGCGGCACGAGCATGCTGTTCATCATTTCCGGTGCGCGGAAGCTGTCCAGCGCGGGAAGTTCCAGCGAAATAAAGCGGACGTCCAGCTCCACGAACAGATGCTCCATGTAGTGGCCGGCCTCGATATAGTTCCTGGAAAGCCGGGACAGGTCCTTGACCACCACGCAGTTGACGCGCCGCGCCCGGATATCGAGCAGCATCCGTTGGAACGCGGCGCGGTTCGTGTCCGTGCCGGTAAAGCCGTCGTCCACGTACAGCCCGGCGAAGAGAAGCTCCTCCCGCTTTTCTTGCAGGTAGGCAAGCAGGCGCTGGCTTTGGTTCTGCACGCTCAGGCTCACGTCGCCGCCGTCCTCCCTGGAAAGCCGCACATACAGCGCCGCGTTCCATACGCGGGGCGGCGGGCCCTCCTTCGTATGCGCGCCGCTCACGGGCGGGGCGCGCCCGCGTCCGGGGCGGCATTGGAGAAAGACGGGTTCCTGAAAACGGCTGCCACATAGCTTGAAACGAGCGCCTCAAGCGGCGCACCGTCCGTGTCAAAGAACAGCCGCACCTGCGTTTGCCCGCATAAAAACGCGTACGGCCCCCCTTTTTGGGAAAGGAACGCCTCCCTGCATGCTTCCCGGTCCGCCCGCGGGGAGGAAAGGTCCATAAAAACATCGGGCGGCGGAAAAGCCCCGGCCTTTTGTACCGCGTCAAACAGCGCGTCCGGCATATGCGTCAGCTCCTTTTATGTATCGCTATGCCGCAGCGCTTGTACGATATGTTGTGTATGTTCAAACGGCTCCACCGGTCCTACCGGCCCCACCGGCCCGGGCAGCGCGCTTTCGGGCGTGCAGGTACAGCTGCAGGGCAGTTCCGGCGGCTCGATCGCGGACGGCGCAAACGTCCTGTTTGACGTCAGCCTGAACAGCATCAGCCCCAACATCGCGTATGCGGCCGCAACCGGCGTATTCACGATTACGGAATCCGGCACCTACTACATCAACTGGTGGATCAACACCGATGGCGCGGAAGCCTTGAGCAACGTGGAATTCACCATCGAGACCTCCGCCGGCGGATCGATCTCCGCGGTATCGCCCTCGCCTGTCGTCACAACGCAGCTGAGCGGCAACGCTCTGATCACCGTCGTGGCGCCCGTTACCTTCTCCCTCGTCAACAACTCCGGCGCCACCGTCACATTCGGCACGAGCGCCGTGCAGGCGGATCTGACCGTCGTGCAGGTCGTTTAACGGCCCAATATACAAAAGCATGCATCACAAACCGAAGGGAGCCGCCGCATCCGGGCGGCTCCCGATTTTTATGCCGAAAAAGAGGCGCTGTTCCCATTCAATTCCCCTTGCGCGCAGGCGCGATACCATGTATACTTCCATTAGCAGAGTAGGCGTTGCATAAGCTTTCAGGCTTATGCGGCAGGGGATGGGAAGTTGCCCCTGCCCGAACGGGCCGTACGGCCCCGGGTCAATCGCCGCGTCCGCTGCGCAATACGCCCATAGTCTTTGGGCAGGTTGCGCCCAAAATAACGGGCGTTTTTTTATGCGTCCGCTCAGGAGGCGCTTTTTTTATGAATGCGGGGTTTCAGACAAAACGGCTTGTTACCTGCGCGCTGCTCACGGCGATTGCGGTGCTGCTTTCGGGACCGCTGAGCATACCGGTATTCCCGCTCGGGATATACTCGCTCAAGATCGGCCTGGGCGCGCTGCCCGTGATACTCTCCGGCATCCTGTTCGGGCCGGTGTACGGGGGAATTGCGGGGGGGCTGACGGATATTTTGCAGTTTGTGATTTCTCCCAAGGGCGCATATATGCCGTGGTTCACCGTTGTAGGGATATTGACGGGGCTTTTGCCCGCCCTCTTTTTCAGAAGGGGGCAAAAAGCGACGCTGCCGCGGCTGTTCCTCGCGGTGGGCGTCTCCCAGGTGTTCTGCTCGGTGATCTGCAACACGGCCCTGCTGGTGATTTTATACGGCGTTCCGCTTGAGACGATCCTTCCCCTGCGCGTCATCAACCAGGCGGTTACCATCCCGGTCTGCGTATTCCTGCTGTACCTGTTGATGCCGCTGCTCAAAAAGGCAGGCGTAAACGGTATCAAAAGAGTGGAGCCGGGCAAGGAATAACGCCCGTAAGGCAATGAATACAAACAAGCCGAAACCCCGCGTCTTGGGGTTCCGGCCTTTTCCGTTTACGCGCTTACCGCGTCATATCTGAGCCACAGCCGCTTTCGCTGCGTCAGCAGCACGAACATCCGGAAGATCTCGTCGCACGATATCGCGATCCATGCGCCGTATACGCCCAGGGAAGGCGTCATTAGGTAGATGAGCGCCGGGCGGATCACAACGATGCCGACCGACGTCACCAGGGACGGAATCTTCGCGTACCCGCAGCTTCGCATGGCCCCGGCGTATATGAGCGCCACGGCCTGGAACGGCTGGAATACGGCGATCATTTTCAGCACCTCCGCCCCGGCGGAGATCACCCGTTCGTCCGCCGAGTACAGGCCCATCAGCGCGGAAGCGCCGAAATAGTAGGCGCACGAGAAAAACACGGCGAGCCCGGTCCCGCAGCACAGCGCGGCCGAAACATAGCGCCGCGCCTCCTCGCGGTCGCGTTTGGCGAACGCCCGGCTCGCGAATATCAGGACCGTGGTGGAGATCGCTTCCGCGCTTAAAAAAGAGAAGTATTGAAGCGAAATCACGATGCGGTGCACCGCGAACTGGGCCGCGCCGAGCAGCGCGATCCTTTGGACAGAAAGAAACACGCCGACGCGGACCATGATTTTTTCCCCAAGCATGGGGGCCGTGTCCCTGCAGATATTCTTGATTTCGTTCCAGGAAGAGGACGTCCAATCGCGGGCCGTCAGCACGATGCCGAACTGCCTCAGTTTCCTGCGCGCAATGAACGCGGAGCAAACGAGCCCCGCCAGGCAGGCGATGGCCGTGGCCGCCGCCGCGCCGACCGGCCCAAGTTTCGGGAACGGGCCTATGCCGTAGATCAGCAGCACATCGAACAGGATATTCACCGCGTTTGCGAGCAGGTTGAGGAGGAACGACCATTGCGGGCTTCCGATGCCCTTGAGCACCGCGGTGACCGCCCCGTATATGCGGCGGAATACCAGCGCGACCAAAGTGACCCGCAAATATGCCGCCGCGATGGGCAGCGTATCCTCCCGGGCCCCGAAAAGCCGCAGGAAAGGCTCCGCAAACAGAAAGGCAAGTACCGCGATGACGATAATCGCCAAAGTGCACAGCTTCAAATATGCGACGAATATGCGCCCGATATCCGCCGTTTCGTTTTTTGCGAAGCATCCCGCCGTGCTGGCGATGACCGCCGTCTGCAAAGCGAAAAAAGCGAACTCGATCAGGTTGACGGGCTCTGCCGTAAGCCCCACGGCGGCGATGGCGACCGTCCCGCAGGGCTTCAGCAGCGCCATATCGGCCATGACGAACAGGCTGACCAGAAGCAGCTCCGCAAAAATAGGGAGCCCCGTCCTGAGCAGCTCTCTAAAAACGGTTTGATCGGGCGGGCCTGGAACGCGCGCAATGAGAGTTTTCAAAGCCGTCTCCAATTATGCGTACTCGGTTCTAAATATCTTTGAAGGAAAAAAACGGAACGCGTTTCTTTATTTTACCACTTCCGACCGCTGCGCGCCATTTCAAATCCATCTCTTTTTACCGCAAAAAAAAATGCGCCCCCGGTCGGGGGCGCAGCAGGCTGTCAAAAAACCCCTGGAGGCGGAGGGCGCAAAGAAATTCAAACGACTTGCGTCAGGCTTTTTTCGGCTGGCTGAAAAAGCTGCCGATGGTCATGATGATGGCAAACACCAGCAGGTACCACGCCACCGCCGTCTTGTGGGCGAATATCGCCGCGATCACCATGAATACGGAACCGAGTATGGCGAGCGCGGGCATCACATACCGCTTGAACGGGGAAAGGTCCTTTTCCTTCTTCATCAGCATGATGAATATCGGGATGTACGCCGCGTAGATCGTGACGATGGGAAGCTCCGAGGAATCGAACGCCAGCGGGCCGAACCAGTTCTCCGTCAGGTTCGCGCCGTAGAAGTATAAGAGCCAGAAGCCGCACAGCAGCAGGCCGAATATGGAGGAGTTGGCGGGCATGTTGGTGGACTTGTCCACCTGCTTGAATATTTCGGGTTTGGGGCCGACGTTGCGCGCGGCCAACGTGTACATGCCGCGGGTGCAGCCCAGCATCAGGCCGTTGAGCGTGCCCAGGCAGGAAACCACCACGAACACGAACATCAGCGTGCCTCCGGCGTTGGAGAATATCTTGGTGAACGCGGCCTTTGCGCCCTCTTCGCCGTTCTGCATCATCTCCGCGTTGCTGATGCCGCCCGCAAGGCCGATATAATACAGGATGTACACGGCCATGACGATGAGCGTGCCTATGAGCAGCGCCTTGGGCAGGTTCTTCTTGGCGTCCTTCAATTCCGCGTTGATGCTGGTGGCCACGATCCAGCCCTCATAGGCGAACGCGGTCGCGACCACGGCGGTGAAGAGAGCCGTGCTCTTTTCCACCGGCACGACGGCCGTGGTGAAGTTTTCTATGGTCATGCCGTTGATGAGGCCCGTTATGGTGCCGATGACCGCCATCAGCAGCAGCGGGACAAGCTTGATGATGGTGGTGGAGACCTGGAATTTTCCCGCCAGGACGGGGGAGAGGGCGTTGAGGGCGTAGCTGCCAATCAGGTAAAAGCAGGAAATGATCATGCACTCCGGCCCTACGATGGAGAAGCCCAGGAGCACGCAGGTATAGCGCGCGGAGACCCAGGCGAGCACCGAGGTCAGCGTGGGATAGTAGATGGTCGCCATGAACCAGCCGATGTAGTAGCCGTATTTTTTGCCCACGGCCACGTCCGCATAGTCCACAATGCCGTTGACGTATTCGTACTTGGCCGCCATCGTCGCGAACGTGTAGGCGCATACGATCATGATGAGTCCGCCTATGATCCAGGCGAGTATGCCGAGAGGCAGGTCCCCGCCGGTGGCGGTGAGTATCTTTTCCGCCTTAAAGAACACGCCGCTGCCTATAACGATGCCGACCACCATCGCCACGGCGGTCAAAAGACCGTATTTCTTTTTTAGTTCCCCGTCCATGTTTTATTCCCCCTTGATTTTATTGGCGCGCAAAAAGCAACCGTGCGCGCAGGTCATATTGGGTACCGTTTGGTGTGAAGGATTGCTTCGATAAAGATAACGCTTCTTTGCGCAAGGCCCGTTTGTTTTTCCCCACGTATTATCGCGTAACAGGTTGTTTGTGTCAAGAGCGCGGCGCGGGAGATTCTTGGAATAATTTTCTTTTCCGCAGAATTTTTATCGTGATTTTAATTCGATCACATCAAAAAATAAATGG
>DATMXR010000338.1:0-2082 GCA_035561315.1 Feifaniaceae bacterium | reverse complement strand
CGCTGACTTTCTTGCGGGCGCTCTCTCCAAGCTCGCTGGCTCGTTTGATTTCCATTTGCATTCTCCCAAATCAGTTTCTCCACAAAGCTATCTTCATTATAATTGATAGGCCCAGTGATTCCAAGGAGCATACTGGCTTTTTCGCGGGGAGGAGTGCAGGACTGCAATACATTCCCTGTCGCCTCTCAGTCTCCTGGGGTTTTCGCGACAAGCCCGAAGAGGTTTTAGACTACTTGGAAAAAAACTGACGGAGGCACGAGTGGTTTTACGGGCGGGTCATGGCTGAAGCATTGGCCATTGCGCGGGAAGCCTTGAAAGGGTAAAGCAAAGGGCAAAACTCCCTTGTGACGAGAAAGGCGCCAATTCATTTGAAACGGCGCCTTTTCTCTATGCATGAGCGTGACATGTCATGCCGCTTCGTGCCGGCAATACGAGCGTATGGCCAGGAAAAAGAACAGGAACATCTCTATGCCCGCCGCAACGGCGATGACATAGGGAGACCAGACGCTCAGCGGTCCAAGCTGCAAAAAGTTGAGGCCGGTCAGCTCGAAGTAAAAGCTGTTCCCCAGACCTACGCCCCCGGAGGGCAGGCAAAACTTCAGCCAGTTCTCGATATTGGCGCCGCTTCCGGCCATCCACAAAACGGTGGGCAGCAGGCAGGCGCCAATGGAGGCCGCTAAGGCAGTCAACGATGTATTGAACCTGGAGGAGAGCAAGAGCGTAAAGCAAATGGTCGCAAGGAAGCTGAGCAGGCCGGCAAGCGCGGTAAGTGTTTGCGCCCCTCCCACGGTAAGCGGCGTAAAGTAGACGGCGGAGCGGACGATCTGTATGGAGGTCTTCAGGCTCTCCCGGCCGAACGCCGCGTACGGTATCAGGAGAAAGACCGTCACACAGACCGCGAACAGGACGGTTGTGAGCAGGATGGCGGACAGGAGCTTGACTACGGCCAACCGCCGCCGCCCGTACCTGGTGCAGCGCAGGATATCGTCCGCGCCGCTCTGGTACTCGCCCGCAAAGATGGGCGCCGTAATCACCACACAGATCATCACCAGCAGGAATATGCAGAAGGTAAGGTAATCATCCGTATCGCTGTCTCCAATGCCGTACACATAGGTGAAGGGCGTTTCCACCTTTTCGTTCATGGCAAGCGCCTGCTGCTGCGCGGCGGGGGCGTCCTTGTAATCGTTCGCCATAATGTCCCGCAGGCGCTCGGTGCGCCGCGCATAGAAATCCGCCGCATCATCGGGCGACACCTCATGAAGCGGCACCGGCACCCCTGTGGCGCTGTTCACATACACCTCGCGCACCCGAAACAAAATGGTGCTGACGGGGGATATTTTTTCGAAGGATTCCTGCAGCGGTATGTCGTCCCCGTAGGCGTCGTATACCTCGCGGTAGGTTTCATAGACGGCTTTTATCTTTTCAGGCGTGACCTGCCCTTCGATGGGCTTCGCCATTTCACTGCGGGCGCGTATCGCGGCCATGCCCTTCAATGCGGCTTCCTCGCCTGTCTCGTCCGGGTAGTAATAACGCGCGAAGGAAATCACCAGGAACGCCATCGCTATCGAGAGCATCAGCGCCATCGCCGCCAGCACCAGCGTTGCGCGGGACTTTGCCACGCGTTTCAATTCCAGGGCCATCATCCGTTTCATATCGCTCCCTCCCCTGCCGCAGTCTCGTCCCTAAACAGCCATAGATACAGGTCTTCCAGGCGCGGAGCGGCCGTCTGCGAATTCGGGATGCACGGCATATCCGCCACATACCGCACGGATACGTTCCCGCCCTCTTCGTTGCGCACATTCACGACGCGTGTGCTGCGCTCATAGCCTTGAAGCTGCCCTGCCGGGATCGTGCTTTGCCACACCCTGCCTTCCATGGTTTTCACGAGTTCCTCGGTGGTGCCGAGCGCGATCACTTTGCCATCCTTCATGATCGCGTTGCGGGTGGCGACATACTCCACATCCGAAACGATATGCGTGGAGATGAGCACGATGCGCGCCTGCGCGAACTCCGAGATGATGTTGCGCAAGCGGATGCGCTCGCCGGGGTCGAGACCGCTGGTCGGTTCGTCCAGTATCAAAA
>DATMXR010000337.1:0-2197 GCA_035561315.1 Feifaniaceae bacterium | reverse complement strand
AGGTCTTGTAAATAACCCCCGCCCGGCATATCATGAACTAAGCGAATAAATTTATGGGGCGGCGCCCCGCTCGGAGGGATGCGGATGACCATCTGGATCGCGCTTCTATTGGGACTCGTTCAGGGCATTACGGAATTTTTGCCGATTTCAAGCTCCGGCCATCTGGTGCTGATGCACAACCTGTTTGGCGTGGAGCAGGGAACGATGTTTTTTACCATCATGCTGCATATCGGCACGCTTGTCGCGGTGATCGCCGTGTATTATAAACAGCTGTGGGATATCATCCGCCACCCGCTTCAGAAAAAGACGCTGATGCTGCTTGTGGCGCTCATCCCCACGGTCCTCGCCGCAGTGCTGTTCAAGGATTTCTTTGAAGAATCGTTCGGCGGCAAATACCTGGGGTTCGAGTTTTTATTGACCGCGCTGATCCTCTGGTTCGCGCAGCGCGCAAAAACGGGCCGCAAGAACATGCAGACCATGCGTACGGGGGACGCGCTTTTGATCGGCCTCATGCAGAGCGTATCCATACTTCCCGCCGTTTCAAGGTCCGGGGCGACCATAGCGGGCGCGCTGTACTGCAAAATGGAGCGGAAGGAAGCGGCGGATTTTTCCTTTTTGCTTTCCGTACCCGCCATCGTGGGGTCCTTCGTGTTCGAGGTGCCGAGCCTTGTAAAAAGCGGCCTCGGCGACATCAACTGGGCGTTCGTAATCGCGGGCATGGTCATGTCCGGCGCGGCGGGCTACCTGGCCGTGCGGCTGATGCTGCGCGTCATCAAAAGCAGGCGGCTCACCCCGTTTATCTATTATACCGCGACGCTCGGCGTGCTGATATTGCTGGATCAATTTGTTACGAACTGGTTCTTTGCGCGCCCGTTCTAAGCCGGATTGCGGCTTAAGACCGGAAGGACCGGTGCGTTGAATTGCCGTTACCCGTTCGGGCGCCGCTTCCCGGCGGATTTGAGCTGCTGCCGGTATCCCTTTTCGGGAATGCATGTGTTGCGCCTGATCAGAGTGGGCGTCAGTATCCGGTGCGTATAGCCCCGGTAGTCGCTCTGGATTTTGTTGATGAGCATTGTCACCGCCACCTCGGCCATCATGGCCTTGGGCTGCTCGATCGTCGTCAGGTTGATCTTCGGAAGCTCCGTATAGCGGATATTGTCGAACCCGATCAGCGAAATATCCTGCGGGATCAGAAGGCCGCGCTCGTCCGCCGCCTTGATGACGCCCAGCGCCAGCGTATCCGTGCCCGCGACGATGGCGGAATAATCCTTTTTTGCTGCGAGCAGCTCCTTCGCCATTTCATACCCGGTTTCAATCGAGGTGACGTCGGAGAGATTATCCCAGAACAGCGGCGTTATGCCGTTTTTCCCGCACGTATCCTCATAGCCTTTTGCGCGCAGCGTATGCGTCGAGGTGGTGAGGCTGCGCCCGAAGTACAGGATGTCGCGGTGCCCCAGGCTCAAAAGATATTCCGTCGCCATGCAGGTCCCGCGGTAATTGTCCACCGCCACGTAGCTTTCGGGCGCGTCGTCCAGGGTCTCGTTGACAAATACGGTGGGCACCTTGCCAAGATACTTTTTCAGGTTGTCATAACTGCCCTTGCAGGAGGGGAGAAGCAATATGCCGTCCACCTGGCGCCCCAGCAGCAGCATGAATACCTGCTCTTCGATCTTCATGTTGCCGGACGAGTTGCAGAGTATGATATTGTAGTTCTGTTCGCGCGCGATGCATTCGATATGGTACGCCAATTCCGACATAAACGGGTTATCGATGCTCGGCAATATGACGCCCAGGAGGTTTGTCTTCTTCATCACCATGCTGCGCGCCACGTCGTTTGCCGTATATCCCTCCTGCTCGCAGATATCCAGTATGCGCCTGCGCGTATTCTCCCGCACGGCGGGATTGCCCGAAAGCGCCCGCGAGACCGTCGCATAGGAAACGTTCGCGAGCTTTGCGATATCCTTGATCGTGACAGGCTTCTCTTTCCTGCCATCAGCTGCCATCTCTTTTTTCCTCGTTTCGCCGCTTTGTAAACGCTTGCAGATTTTCCATGCCTTCGGATATTCTTTAAAGCGTACTACGGCGCGGTTTTGTTGTCAATGACGCGATTTCGCACCCCAGGCATATATGCTTCCTGCGCAAGAAATAACGATGAAAAATTTCATGCGACGCCCTTGACAGTCTGGCTGCCCCGGAC
>DATMXR010000336.1:0-10928 GCA_035561315.1 Feifaniaceae bacterium | reverse complement strand
CCGGACCTCGTGGGCTAATGCCGGGTTGATGCCCACGAGCCGTTCGGATACGTCCTTGTGCACGGTAGATTTGCTTACCTTGAATATCTTTGCGGCGTCCCGCACGGTGGCGCCGTTTTCCACGATGTACGCCGCCACCTGTAAGACCCGTTCCTCTATATACGCATCGGATGATCTGCCCCATCCCCAGTCCGCTCCGCTCTGTTTTGTACGCATGCACTCTACCCCCTCGAACAAGCTTAGTTAAACGTATGTGGGGGCGGAGGGGAATATGTCACGGCGCCGCGCCGGAAATGAGATTCACGCGGAAAAGGTTCCAGCTTGCTTTGGTGCAGAGAGGCCCCTGTGGATATAAAAAAAGAAACGCCGTCAGGCGGCATTTCTTTGTGAAAGCAAAATTTGCGGGACGGTGCGCGGGGGCATTACGCCGTCTCCAATTCCCTCCCGACCCCTACGGCGGACTGCGCGAGCAGGCCGATCAATTCCACGCACGCGTAAAGCCCGAACACGATGTCGTTCAAAAACGCCTGCTCGGCCTTCAGATACCTCTGCTGCAGGCGCTCGAACCGCGCGAATATTTCCTCCGCGTCCGCGCATTCCCCGGCTTTCGCCAGCACGCCCAGCTCCTTGATGCGCTCGTAATTGTCCCCGAAATACAACGCCAGCGTGCTTTCGTACGCCGCGTGCCTGCGCGGGCCTTCCTTAAAGCGCGGGCTGTGGGCGTGGCAGAAAAAGTCCGTATAAAAATGGCACAGCATACCTAAGCGCAGAACATATTTGGCGCGGCGCTTTTCGCTTTCAAACGCAAGCGGGAAACGCAGAAGAAGCTTTCGCGTCAGCTTCTTCACATGCCCGGTGCTGTACTTTAAAAAATGGGGGCGGCTCAGGAAGGAGGGCAGATAGTCCGGCAATACGTTGCCCAGAAGGAAACGGCGTCTGCTGAGCGCCACCTGGAAATGCTGCTCCAGATATTCGAATAATAATCTGCCCATAAGCAGATGGGATGTCTTCTTCAATCGTTCCACCTCAAGTTCATCCTACCATACATAACACGAAATCCGCCGAAAAGTCCAGTTTAAATTTCTGTCAATTCCAGTACAAACCGGTTATACTGTATGGTTCACCCGAAGCACTTTCCACGCGCCCGTCTCTTTCTCGTACAAAAGCTCCGTGACGCCGCAGAAATCGATATGGAACGATCTCCGCCGGTACACGGGAAGCCCCAGTATGTGGCAGAGCAGCAGGCGGATATATCCTTCGTGGCTTACAAGCAGGCAGTCTTCGTCCCAAGTGACCAGGTCCCGCAGCAGGTCCGCCTGCCGGGACTTTACCTCCTCGCCGGTTTCCCCTTCCGGAAAGCGGACGTCCGTTTGCCCGCTCCAAAAATCCCGCCAGAACTCCGGGTAGCGCGCCATGATCTCTTCATCCGTCAATTGCTCGACGATGCCGTTGTCTATTTCATTGAGCCTTGCGTCCACGGCAGGCGTCAGCCCCAGCCGTTTCGCCACGGGCGCCGCCGTCTGCGCCGCGCGCAGGTATTCGCTGACGTAGAGCTTTTTGACCGGATGCGCGGCGAAATACTCCGCAAGCCGCAGGGCGGTCTCCTCCCCCTCCCCGGTGATGGGGAAGTCCTGGTGCCGCAGCTTTTCATTGTAGTAGGAGGGGGTATCCTCCCTGTTCCCGTGCCGTACGATGTAAAGGCGCATGCGCTACCTCCAGACTTATGATAAAGGGGCCGCATTGCAGCCCCCCTCTCGGCAGCCGTTCCCAAAACCGTTCAACCCTTCGCGGATTTCATACGCAGTTCCTTGTTCAGCACCCGCTTGCGCATGCGGATATTTTCCGGCGTCACTTCCACCAGCTCATCGTCCGCGATGAACTCCAGGCACTGCTCCAAAGAAAGCGCCGTGGGCGGCGTCAAACGCAGCGCCTCGTCGGAGCCGGAGGCGCGCATGTTGGTGACATGCTTCTTTTTGCACACGTTCACCACGATATCGCCGGACTTGGCGCACTCGCCCACCACCTGGCCCTCGTATACGGGAATGCCGGGGCCCACAAACAGCCTGCCGCGCTCCTGGGTGTTAAACAGGCCGTAGGCGGAGGTTTCACCCGTTTCGTGGGCAATCAGGCTGCCGTGCGTGCGCTCGGGCAGTTCGCCCTTGTAGGGCGCGTAGCCGTCGAATATATGGCTCATGACGCCGTTGCCGCGCGTATCGGTCAATAATTCGCTGCGGTAGCCCATCAACCCGCGCGCGGGGATGGAGAACCGCAGACGCGTGCCTTCGTCGCCCGCTGCCATGTCCACAAGCTCCGCTTTTCGGGAGCCCAGCTTTTCCATGACGGCGCCCACGAATTCCTGCGGCACGTCCACGGTCAGGGCCTCCATAGGCTCCAGCTTTTCGCCGTTTTCGCCCTCCCTGTAAATGACCTTGGGGCGCGTCACGGCAAACTCATAGCCCTGCCTGCGCATGGTCTCGATCAATATGGAAAGGTGCAGCTCGCCGCGGCCGCAGACCTCGAACGCGTCCGTCGAGCCCGTTTCGTTCACGCGCATGGAGACGTTCGTCATCACCTCGCGGGACAGGCGCTCCCTGAGGTTGCGGCTCGTCACGTACTTGCCCTCGCGTCCGGCAAAGGGGCTGTCGTTCACCACGAACAGCATGGAGACCGTGGGCTCGTCGATATGCACGAACGGCAGCGGCTCTATCGTTTCGGGCGCGCAGACCGTCTGGCCCACGTTCAGGCCCTCCACGCCCGCTACGGCCACGATATCGCCCGCGGCGGCGTCCTCCACCTCGCTGCGCTTCAAGCCCTCAAAGTGGTACAGCCGCGTCAGCTTCGCGTCCTTCTGCGGAATGCCGCCGCCGCACAGCACCACCTGCATGTTGCGCCGCGCGGTGCCGCGCACGATGCGGCCCACGCCGATGCGGCCCACGTATTCGTCATAATCGATCGTGGAAAATAAAATCTGGAGCGGGCCGTCCGGGTCGCCCTCCGGCGCGGGGATGGCTGAAAGTATGGTATCGAACAGCGGCTGCAGGCTGTCCTGCAGCGCTTCGGGCTCCATGCCGGCCTGCCCTTCGCGGGCGGAGGCGTATACCACCGGGAAATCCAATTGTTCGGCGGAGGCACCAAGGTCCATGAACAGCTCCAGCACCTCGTCCACCACCTCGAGCGGCCTTGCCCCGAATCTATCCACTTTGTTGACGACGACGACCGGTATTTTGTTGAGTTCCAGCGCCTTACGGAGCACGAACCGCGTCTGCGGCATGCAGCCCTCGAACGCGTCCACCAAAAGAAGCACGCCGTCCACCAGCTGGAGGATGCGTTCCACCTCGCCGCCGAAGTCCGCGTGCCCCGGCGTGTCCACAATGTTGATGCGTACGCCCCGGTAGGAAACCGCCGTGTTTTTGCTGAGTATCGTAATGCCGCGTTCGCGTTCAAGATCGTTGCTGTCCATCACGCGCTCGAGCACCTGCTCGTTGGCGCGGAACACGCCGCTTTGCTTCAAAAGTTGGTCCACCAACGTGGTCTTTCCGTGGTCTACGTGCGCGATAATGGCGACGTTGCGTATTGCCTGGTTTTGCATGCTCCCCTGTTTCACCCTGATTTTTTGTAGTTTTGCGCCGTATGGGCGCGACAAATCATTATAAAACAGGAACGAAAAAAGTGCAACTCAAATCGGTCAGAACTGTGTAAAGCGTAAAACGAACGAGAGTCCCGCGTACGGATATTTCATATCGGGATATGCAGGACCAACGGGAGGCTCTACCACCATTTGATATAGGCTGTCGGGTAACCGTCCCTGATCATGAGGACCCAGTACAGCGCGGAGAACAATAATGAGAGAAATGAAGCGAGTACTCCCCACCTGCCCGCTTCAGCCGCTTTCTCATGCTTCCCCAGGTAAAGGCGCCACCCTGTTAAGCAAAGGATGCCGTAAAGGAACATCGAAATCATCCATGGAGCCAGGCCAATGACGCCCGAAAGAGTCAGGATGGCGGCGAGCAGGATAAATACGTGCGCGATGAGAACAAGCGGCGTATTCTTCCATATGCCGGAAATCGTATTTGGGATGGACCGCAGATTGAGCTTTTTCATAATCCCTCCCGTAAAAAAACGGATAGCCAGCCTACACCACGATATCGAATTCCCCGACGTCCGCGTGTTCAAAATACCGGTTCAGGTCGTACGGGGTGTAGATGCCGTGGTCCGTCGCCACGCCGGAAACGAGGTGCGGCGGCGTGATATCAAACGCCGGGTAATAGCCCTTCACGCCTTCCATGGCGGTTTTTACCCCCATGGCCTGCAGCGTGAACGCAGGGTCCCGCATTTCGATGTGCACGCTGCCGATATCGGGGTGGCTTTTTTCCGGCGCGCCCGTCACAAAATAGGGGACGCCCAGGTACTTGGCGGCGATCGCGATCTGGAACGTGCCCACCTTGTTCACCACGTGCCCGTCCATGCATATGACGTCCGCCGCGGAGGTGTATACGTCTATCTTCTCCCGCTGCATCGCGAACGCGGGCATGTTGTCCGTAATCACCGTCACGTCGAACCCCATGTCCCGCGCCACGCTCGCCGTCAGCCGCGCGCCCTGGAAATAGGGCCGCGTTTCCGCGCAAAACACCTTGATGTCCTTGCCGCGTTCGCGGGCGACCTTGAGCATCTGCCCCACGATCGTTTCCCCGAAGCATTGCGTCAATACCTTGCCGTTATTGGGGATCATGTCGACCAGATATCCCGCGGTGCGCCCGATCTTATCGTACCGCCGGTTGTTGGTAAGGACGGCGTGGGTTACGATCGCCGCGCTGACGTTTTCGCCCGCAAGCAGCGCCTCTTTTGCCGCCTCCAGGCAGCCGGACGTGATGCGCCGCATACGGTCCCTTGTGGTAGGGCGGGCGTTCGTGATGACGTCCGCCGCCCGCTCCAGATAGGCAAGCCGCTCTTTTTCGGGCTTTTCCCGGCATTCGTAGGCCGCAAGCGCCATGCCCATGGCTCCCGCCGTGAACGGCCCCGCGCTTTGCGTGACCATATCGGTGATGGCCTGCGCCACCTCGCCGTGGGTATCACATGTGACATACTCCACCCTGGGGTAAACGCGCCTGTCCAATATGCGGACGCTGCCGTTTTCATACCACGCGATGTTCTCGTATTGCAGCAGGAACGCAAGGCCGGTGTCGGAACGTTGCATGGGTGATCCTCCTGATAATGAATTGGGGCGCTGCCCCAAACCCCGCAAGGGACCTGTCCCTTGCGTAGCCCTCCCCCGGAAACGTCCGAATAGGGCGTTTCCAAAATGGGTTCACAGGGCCGTTACGACCCTGTGCGGAGGGTTGGAGGCAGAGCCTCCAAAGCCTACCGCCCCCCATACAGCCGCTCCGCCGCTTTCTTCGCGTCGTATATCGTACGCTCCGCATCCAGCGTCATATAGCGGCCGTTTTCATACAATATTTTCCCGTCCGCCATGGTCAAAACCACGTCGCTTGCCTGCGCGGAGTAGACGAGCAGGGCGGGGATGTCGAGCGCGGGGACAAGGTGCGGGCGCTGCATGTCGATGGCGATGAGATCGGCCCTGTACCCTTCTTTCAGCAGCCCGCAGTATTCCCTGCCCTGGGAAAGCGCGCCGTTCCGGGTCGCCATCAGCAGGACGTCCGCGGGGGGGAGCGCGGTGGAGTCCAGCGCGCGCCCTTTGTGGATAAGCGAAGCGAGGTGCATCTCCTCAAACAGGTTCAGGTTGTTGTTGCTGGCCGCGCCGTCCGTGCCCAAAGCGACGTTGACGCCCGCAGCAAGCAGCTTCCGCACCGGCATGAAGCCGCTGCCCAGCTTCATGTTGCTGGAGGGGTTATGCACGCAGCTCACGCCTTTTTCTTTGAATATGGCGATATCCCCGTCCTCCGCCCAGACGCAGTGGGCGGCGGAGGCGGGGCAGTCGAACGCGCCTAGGGCGGCGAACCACTCCGCGGGGGTCTTGCCGTACTTTTCTTTGCAGGCTTCGTGCTCTTTTCTGGTTTCGGACAGATGCAGGTGCATGCGCGCGCCCGCTGTAAGGCAATCCTCCGCGTACCGCCGGACATGGGCGGCGTTGTTGGTGTATTCCGCGTGTATGGCGAAATCCGCGGCGAGCCTGCCGTTCCCCGCGCCGTGAAATTCCCGGAAGAACGCGAGCGATTGTTTGATCCTGCCGCTGCTTTCATACGGCTCATCAGGATCAAACCCCAGTATGGGGCTGTTCAGGTTCGCCTTGACGCCGCAGGAAAGGACCTCCTCCGCCGTGATTTCGGTTTGGTAATACATATCGGAAAAGCTGACGACGCCGGAAGCGAGCAGTTCCATCAGCGCAAGGCGGGTGCCCGCGCGGATATCCTCCGCCGTCAGCCTGCCCTCCACGGGGAATACGGCCTCGTTCAGCCAGCGGTCTAAGGGAAGCCCGCTGCCCACGCCGCGCAGCAGAGTCATGGGCGTATGCGTATGCGCGTTGTACAGGCCCGGCATCACGAGCTTGCCGGAAAGGTCCTTTTCCGCGCCGTATTCCTCCTTGGGGCGGTCTGCTCCGATGCAGCGTATGGTATCGCCTATTATGCCGATATACGCGTCCCGCAGCACGGAAAAGCCGCTGTCCGCTTCATATAAAAGCGCGTCCGCGTGGGAAAGCAGCATGGTCCCCCTCCTTACAGGCGGCGAATGATGTCCCGCACATATTGCTTCAACGGCAGGGCCACGCGTTCCGCCGCCTCGTCCATTTCATGGGTGGTGATGGGCTGATCCAGCACCCCCGCCGCCATGTTGACCATAAGGGAAAGCGCGAGCACGGGCAGGCCGCAGTGCGCGGCGGTGAGCGCTTCCGTCACGGTGGACATGCCTACGGCGTCGGCGCCCAGTATGCGCGCCGCGCGGATCTCGGCGGGCGTTTCAAAATGCGGCCCCACAAAGAACTGGTAGACGCCCTCGTGCACCGTGAGCGCCGAGCCTTTCGCGCAGTCCTTCGCGATTTCCCGCAGGGATTGCGTGTATACGTCGCACAGGTCAAAAAAGCGCGGGCCGAACTCATCCGTGTTTTTGCCGCGCATGGGGCTTGCGCCAACGAGATTGATATGGTCCTTGATAATCATCACGTCGCCCACGCGGTAGTCCGTGTTCACCGCGCCCGCAGCGTTGGTGAGGAGCACCGTCTTTACGCCCAGCAGCTTGAACAGCCGCACCGGTATGGCGAGCTGCTCGTAGGAATACCCCTCGTAATAATGGAATCGGCCGGACATACAGACGACCTTCTTCCCGGCAAGCGTTCCCGATATGAGCTTGCCCGCGTGGGTGGGGGCGGTGGAAAGCAGGAAATGCGGGATATCCGCATAGGGGATCTCAACGGCGTCCTCGATCTCCTCGGCCAGCAGACCCAGCGCGGTACCCAGTATGACGGCGGTTTCGGGCACAAAGCCGATCCGGCTTTTGACATATTCCGCGCTCTGTTTGCAGAAAGAGTATTCCATACAAGCTTCCTTTCCGTTGCGCCTGATTTGAGGCGATATGTGGGTCTTTTAGCTATCTTTTATACTATCATACCCTGCCCGTATGTCAACGGATGCGAAAAGGGGCGCGGCTGTTTGCAAGGCGGCGCGGCAAACCACAGAATATGCCGATATTTGTAATTTTTGCATTTACATTCTTTTTATGCGTAGGTATACTCAGATTAGCTGCAAAAACAGGCGTTTTTACGGGGGAGGCATGGATTGGAACTATGTCCCGGAGCTGATCGCCATCGCCGTGCTCGGGATTTTGCTCGCGTTCCATCGAAAATCGGCGCTCATACGCACCAGGCGGGACAAGCTTTTTGTGCGTTGCATTGTTACGGCCATCGGCACGACGGCCGTCAACATCGTCTCCGTTATCACCATCATCCATGCGAACGCGCTGCCCGCCTGGGTTCCCTGGTTCTGCAGCGACCTGTTCTTTTTTGTCGTCGCCACAATGGTGGTGGCGTTCGGGCAGTATTGGCTCTATATCGTGTATGAGGGCGCGCCGAAAAGCGCGTATTATACGTTTTGCACGGTCATGGGCTGCGCCATCGCCGTATTTATGGCGGCCGTCACCGTCATCAACCGCTTTACGCCCATCCTGTATTCGTTCAACGGGCAGATGGAGTATGTGCGGGAAGATTTTAACCGCCTGCCGTTCTTTTTGACAGTGGTCTATATTCTATGCGCCGTCATCGCGCTTTCCATACGGTGGAAAAGCATCTCGAGCCCCACGCGGCAGGCTTTGATAACGGCCCCCGTCTCGCTGATCCCGTTTATGATCGTCGGCAACTTTTTTCCCTATGTGCAGCTGCAGGGCACGGCCTTTATGGTGAGCCTGCTGGTGCTGTATTTGAGCCTGCACAGCAACGCTTCGGCGTACGATATGCTCACGGGCAGCTACAACCTCGATTCATTCTACCGTGCGCTGCTCCGGCAGTATCCGGCCCTGCCGCCGCGCGCCTTCCTGCTGTTTTCATGGCAGAACTACGGCGTTATCCGCAGCGAATACGGGCACCAGCCCGCGGATGAGCTGACCAAGGCGGTCGCGGAATATCTCAAGCAGATTTACGGGCAGCAAAACGTCTACCGCATCGCGGAGGACGAATTTGTCTGCGCCATGATGGAGCACGTGGGGTACCGCAACATGGAGGAGGCCTACGAACACCTCAATGCGGATTGGCTGACCGGCGGCATGCTGTGCAGATTGGACTTCTGCGTGGCGTATTATGAGGCGCTGCCCTTCAGGATGCTGGGGCAGGATATCCTGTCCTATCTCAAATACGGCGTCGAGCAGGCGCAGAAAAACGGCAATACCGGCATCGTCGCCTGTTCGGAGGAGCTGATTTCCGGCTACGCGTGCGAGCGGGAGATCGTCACCGCGCTCAAGGCCGCCATCAAAAGCGGCGCGTTTTCGCTCAATATCGACCCGGTCATAAAAATAGAGAACGACGCCCGCAGGCTGTTCGGCGCGGATTGCGGCGTCGGCTTTCAGCTGGAAGGGTTTAAAAAATATCCGGAAGACCAGATCATGCGCGTGGCGGAGCAGTTCAACCTCTTAAACCCCATCAACGAGCTGATGCTGCGCCGCGCCTGCGCGTTCCAGCGGCAATTGAACATCATGGGCATGGGGGACGTCGTGCTGTTCTGCGAGATCACGCAGACCCAGCTTCTCTCTGACAGCATCATACAACGCATACTCAACATCATAGAGGAGGAGCACGCGGATATCCGCTTTATCAAGCTCCAGCTGACCGGGCAATCCGTCAACTTCGGCCCGCGCGTGCGGGAAAACCTGCTGCAGTTAAGCCGCAGGGGCATAGGCGTCTGCCTCAAGGATACGTCCCGCAGCAATATGGACGATCTTTTGACGTCGCCGTTCTCCTATGTAAAGCTCAACGAGGCGGAGCTTTTCAGCATGGGCCTTTCCGCGCGGCTGAACGCCTATTTCCGGCTGACGCTCAAATTCTTTGAGCAGTTCAACACCGTCGTCATCGCGGGCAACGTGGTATCCGAGGAGCATGTGCAATACCTCGAGTCCCACGGGTTTTCCTACATGCAGGGGCCGGGCGTGATGCCGCCCATGCAGCAGGAGGAATTCGTCCGCAGGCTCAAGGAGGAGCGGAGGATTGCGGCCTCCTCTTAAAAAAATGATATAAGCAAAAATACGAAAAGAAGGGGTGTCGCACTTAGAAAAGCGTGACGCCCCGTACTTTTTATTGATTATCGTGAAACGGGTTTCCTCTCTCCCTCCGCGACGGCCCGCAGGCCTAGTGCCCGCAGGCGTATCCCGCCGAAGGGCCACGGCTACGCCGTGCCATCTCCCTCGTCAGAGGGAGGCTCAGCGTTTTAGCGTTATAGCCTCGTAATGATAAAACTTTTATTGGCCTGAAACGATTCTGGTGCCGGTCTCGCCGTCGATCGCCTCGCGTGCCTTCTGCAAAAGCGTGATAAGCGCTTCGCGCCCCGGCTTGGAGGCGGCGAATTCCACTGCGGCCTGTACCTTGGGAAGCATGGAGCCGGGGGCGAAGTGGCCTTCTTTTATGAGCCCTTCCGCCTCGCCGGTCGTGATCCGGTCCAGCCATTGCTGCTCGGGCGTATTGTAGCGGATGGCCACCTTCTCTACCGCCGTCAATATGATCAGCAGGTCGGCGTTTAACTCTTTGGCCAGCGCGCAGCTTGCAAAATCCTTGTCGATCACGGCGGGCATGCCCTTTAAGCGCCCGTTCTCCCGCTCCGTCACAGGGATGCCGCCGCCGCCGCCCGCGATCACGATCTGCCCGGCCTCCACCAGCGCGCGTATGGTTTCGATCTCCACGATGCGCTGCGGGCGCGGGGAAGCGACCACGCGCCGGTATCCGCGGCCCGCGTCCTCCATAACGGCGTGCCCGGCTTTTGCGAGTTCGTCCGCCTCCATTTTCGTCAAAAAGCGGCCGATGGGCTTGGTGGGCTTCAAAAACGCGGGGTCATTACCGTCCACCACTACCTGCGTGATCACGGTGGAGGCGGGCTTATATATGCCGCGGTGCAGCAGCTCCTCTCTGAGCGCGTTTTGCAGATCGTACCCGATATAGGCCTGGCTCATGGCCACGCACATGGAAAGCGGGATGCTCTGGCTCTCCATCGCCAGGTTGATCATGCCCACCTGCGGGCCGTTGCCGTGGGAAATCACCACGTCGTGGCCCTGCTCGATCAGGTTCGCTATCGCAACGGAAGTACCCTTCACGGCCTCCATTTGCTCTTTGAGGTTGTTGCCCAGGGCGTTGCCACCCAAAGCGATGACGATACGCTTGCCCATCGTTTTCTCCTTCCGGCTCTGTGAAGTTGCTGAATGCGGAACCAGGCAGTATGGCGTCTTTGCCAACTGAGACAGGACTATCATATCATATCGATCGTTCGGATTCCACTGGTTTGCGC
>DATMXR010000335.1:0-4431 GCA_035561315.1 Feifaniaceae bacterium | reverse complement strand
GCATAATAAGAGAAAACATACGGTTTAGAGGATTTTTTCATGCAGCTTTTGAAGGACAGGATCTGCGCAGAGGGGCGCGTTCTTCCCGGCAACATCATCAAGATCGACGGCTTTTTGAACCATCAGGTGGATATCCGGCTGATGCAGGCGCTCGGCAAAGAATTCCGCCGCCTGTTTCCGGACAAAAGCATCAACAAAATCCTTACGGTGGAAGCGTCCGGCATCGCGCTTGCCGCAATCACCGCCCTGGAATTCGACGTCCCCATGGTGTTCGTCAAAAAAGCGAAAAGCGATAATATCGAGGGCGGGCTGTATCAAAGCGATATTTTTTCCTATACCTATAAAAAGAAAGTGACGCTGCTTTTAGCCAAGCAGTGGCTGACACAGGAAGACAACGTGCTTGTGATCGACGATTTCCTGGCAAACGGCGAGGCCATGCGCGGGGTCATCGAAATTGTCGGCCAGTCCGGCGCAACCCTCGCGGGCGTGGGCATCGCGGTGGAAAAAGGCTTCCAGCCCGGCGGTGCGAATTTGCGTGAAAAAGGCGTGCATCTTGAATCCCTTGCCATCATCGAAGGCGCGGAGGACGGAAAAATCCGGTTCCGCGCGTAATATCCGTATATACCGGTATTCGGACGTTTGACCAGTGATTCACGCTCATACCTTCCCGCTTGCGGCACAGCATAAACGGGAAGGTGTTTTTTATGAAAAAGTGGTTTCGACGGCTATCGCACAACAGAATCCTGCTGCTTGCCCGCGCGCTGTTCCGTTTGGCGGATGGGCGCAGGCGCCTGTTTGCCTTTTTTGAGCAGGCGGTGACCGCAGTTGTGCTTTTGCTGGCGCTGCGGCCCTTTATCGCCGCAGATCCGCTGCCCTACGCCGTATTCCTTTTTTCAGGCCTTGCGCCCTGGTACTATTTTAAGGAAGTGCTGTTTGCGCTGTTCGATCAGCCCGCCCGCGTCCGGAGCCTGTTCGGCCCGGACGGCTACGCGCCTTCCTGGTTCCCCGCGGGCCAGGCGCTTGCGGCGCTGCCCACGCTGCTGCTGTGGACGGGCGTGTGCATACTCGCGGCTTTTCTGTTCCGGATGCCGCCCGCAAGGATCTGGCTCGTCGCCTACTTTATTATCTGCAACGTATTCAACGCCGCGGCGCAGGGCATGTTCGCGGCGGCGTTCATGCCTCTGTTTCCGGGCAACGCGCAGGAGGGGCTGTCCGTTACCGTGCCGTTCATGTTCTGGACGTCTCCCGTTGCGTGGCCGGTGGCGCGGACCCTTTCCGGCCTCCCGCTGTTTCTGATGCGCCTGAACCCTCTTTTTTACCTTGCGGATTGCCTGCGCGGCATACTTCAATATGGCGCGCTGCCGCCTTTGGAGCACACCGCGATATTCTTTGTATCGGTCGCGTTCGTCGGAGTGCTGGGCCAGCTTTGCTTAAACCGCGTCTGGAAAAGCTCCGCCGCTTTATGGTAAAAGCGAGAGGAGAGCGGCTGCCTGTTGCAGGCATATTTTTATGAACTTTGAGGCTTGACAGGGGCGGAAAAACCGGATAATATTATTACTGCGCCGCGCGCGTGCCCAGTTCGTCTAGTGGCCTAGGACGCTGCCCTCTCACGGCAGTGACAGGGGTTCGACTCCCCTACTGGGTGCCAAATACAAAAGCCCATCCCAAACGGGATGGGCTTTTGTATTTGCGAATCGGGAAGCAGGGGAGTCGAAGGGCGCGGCCGAGCCGTGCGAGGTGAAAAACAGTCCGGTGAACTGTTTTTCAGCGCCCCGGGCTGGCGGCGGCGCTGCCCCAGCGACGCCGGGACTCCCCTACTTGTATTTATGAATCGGGAAACAAGGGAGCCGAAGGGCGCGGCCGAGCCGTGCGCCCCCCTTCTTGATAATACATGAAGGATATGGTAAATTCATATCGTTCGCGGGTGAAAAAACGGCTGATGATTGGCGCGCGGCCCGCATATACTATTTGGCAAAAGCGAGTGATCTGTGAGGTTATATGCGGGACTATGCCTTGATCGCCATGGTGACGGGCGCATTTTATTTGTGGCCGCACTTTAAGGGCCTGCTGATATTCAAAAAAGCGCAGCCGGGCGTCGCCTGGCTGCTTTCCGCAATCCTCACGGCTCTTTTGCTTTTGGGGACGGCGCTGTTCCAAAGCGTTGTGGTCGGGTTCTTTTTATACCTCTGCATGTTCTATGTCATAACCGATCTCGTATTCCTTGCGCTGCACCTGTTTGCCCGGGGGAAAGAGCATACGGTGTGGCGGCGCGTCTACTGCGGGGGCGTATTGCCCATAGCGGCGGCGCTGCTGATCTGTGTTTTCGGGATTCTGAACGCGAAAAACATCGTGGTGACGGAGTATGAGGTCACGCTCAATAAGCCGCTGCCCTCCGCGGTGCGCGTCGCGCTCGTCAGCGATATGCACCTGGGCACGTCGGTCCATGAGGAGGATCTGCCCGGAATTGTGAATCAGGTAAACGCCCTTTCGCCGAATCTCATACTGCTGGGCGGGGATATTTACGAGGAGCGCACAACGCAGGATGCGCTTGCGGCGTCCTATACGGCGTTTTCCGGCCTCCACGCGCCGCTCGGAGTCTATTACGTGCCCGGCAACCATGAATACCGCGCACAGAGGGACGGCACGCTGGACCTCGTTTCCATGTTCGAAAACCTCGAGGCGGCGGGGATCACGCCGTTAAAGGACGAAGCGGTCGATTTGACGGGACTTTATCTCGTCGGCCGGGACGATTTCGATTCCTTCACCCGCGCGAAGCTTGCAACGCTTCTGGAGGACGTGGACCAAACGTTGCCCGTCGTGGTGCTGGACCATCAGCCGATGGAGCTGCGGGAAGCGAAGGATGCGGGCGTCGACCTGCAGCTTTCCGGGCATACGCACGCCGGGCAGCTGTTTCCCGGAGGCCTCCTGACGGAACTGTTCGGCATATTCGAATACAGCTACGGCTACCACAGGGACGGAAACTTCCAGATCATCGTAAGCTCCGGCATCGGGGCATGGGGGTTCCCGATGCGCGTCGGCAGCCCCACGGAAATCGTTCTGATAACGTTAAAAGGGAAACTGCCATAAGAAAAACCCGCTGATAAAGGGTACACTTTATCAGCGGGTTATTTTATTTTTATACCGCCTGCGCCCGCGGCTGTATCGAGCGCACCTGCGTGGTCAGCGTGACGCCGCTTTCCAGGCAAAGCTGCGCAAATTTCTGCTGGATGCGCAGCAGCACGACGCTGATGTTGATCTCCGTGGCGTTGGGCAGGAGGATGAGCAGCTGCGTGTTGGAGTGCTGGGTCAGCACGTCGGATTTTCTCAGAGAAAGCACGCAGGAGCGTTTGAGCGAGGACATCACCTGGAACATTTCCTGGTCCGAAAGCTCGCGGCTGTGGGCGACTATGGTATACATCACCAGCATGCAGGCCGCCTGTTCGCGGCGGTTCTTGCGCTCATGCAGCTGGAATATCTGGCGGAACACGTCGGCCTCGCAAAGCATGGGGCCCGCGGCGGCGGCCGCCGACCTGAGGTCGTCGAGCACCATGCCGATATCCGGGCGCTGCGGCTGGGCGGTGGTGCTGATGCTGCGCCCGGCTGCTTTGAGCTCCTCCGAGGGCTGCACGTCGAGCTCCTTGCTCAAAAGCGCCGTAATGCTCTTATAATGGGACATGGCGCCGTACCGGTTGCCGTTGGCCAGCATGGCGTGTATCATCATGGCGTGGTAATGCTCTTCAAACATGTTGTGCTGCAGCGCGGCGGAGCAAACGTCGATCACCTCGTCGTAGAGATGCTGCTCATAGAGTATGCCGATATAGCTGTTGATGCAGGAAAAATACTGGCGCCGGTAATAGGAGGTGAGCGTTTCCACCCACTTTTCATCCGCAATGTCCTCCATATAATCGCCGGTATAAAGCTCCATGATCCGCTCGCAGGCGCGCTTCAGTTCGTCTTCGGGCAGGCCGCCGCTTCTGACAAGGCATGCGAGCCTGTCGAATTCAAACGCGTCCACGCTGACCGCGGCCTCGGTGTTCCAGCCGTACGTGCGGTGCTGGGAGAGGATGTAGGGCTGGCCGTATTCGTCGGTTTCGGGCAGCTGCTTGCGCAGCCGGTAGATCAGGTTCTGCAGCGCCTTTCGCGGGTTGACGACGTCGTCCTCCTGCCAGAGCATGTCGATAAGCGTCTCGGACGTAATGAATTTGCCGCGGTTTGCAAGGAAGAAGCGGAACAGCATCCAAAGGCTGTCCGCCCGCGGAGACAGGCTGCTTAGCATCATTCCGTCATATTCCACCAAAAACCCGCCAAAAAGCTTTATGGAAAGTTTCGCTTTCTCGGTTTCCATAGCCGCCTCCCCGTATCGATTTCAAATATCAGGAAATATTTCCTTATATTATAAACAATATCTATGCGTCTTGACAAGATTAACAG
>DATMXR010000334.1:0-15689 GCA_035561315.1 Feifaniaceae bacterium | reverse complement strand
ATACAATGAACATCACAAAGCTGACCATAACTTTCTTCTGTAAGTGTTTTTCTTAAATCTGGTATTAATCCAAAAGGTCCCCAACCGGGGGGCCTGTTGTACTGATGGAGGGATTTCAGGCGCTGTAACGAAGGAGGAGGTCTATTCAGAAGAGGTAAGGATAGTTATATGGCCTCATTTACTTTATTTCCTGTTCCAAATTATGGAACGTGTCCGTATTGAAGAAATCTGCTAAAGAAATTCTTGGAGATTCAAATCCGTCGCAAATCTTCTTCAACGTTATGATGCCGGGATTTCGGCTTTCATGGTTAAGAATGCTTTTAATTGTTGCCTGAGGTACCCCGGCCTGGTTGCTTAATGCGTTCGGATTGATACCTTGCTGTTCAATTAATTCATTAAGCCTGTCTATAATAGCTTGCAGCGTATCCATTTATAAAACCTCCAGTGATATACCACTACAAGCGTAAACTTTTTTATAATCACATGTTAGTGATATGGCACTAGCGCACTTAATGTGATAGAACAGTGATATATCACTGATGGGGGGTGTAAATATGCCTGACTATGAGCAAATGTATTACGATCTTTTTAACTATGTAAGCAGAGCTATTGAGATACTACAAAAGGGCCAACAGGAGTGCGAAGAATTGTATATGGGCGCTGACAACAACAAAAATGAAGCTGAGAATGAGCAGTAATTTTACGGTTAGTGCTGATCTGCGCTTAAAGAATGCGGATGGCGGGATTTGATTTCGGCCATCAGTACACTGAGCCTGCGACGGCCCGCAGGCCTAGTGCCCGAAGGCGTCTCCCGCCGAGGGCTGCGCGAAATCCCGGGGCGGGCAAACGCGTCACCGGCGCGCTTGCTTTTCCGCCCTTCAAATCCCTTCTATTTTCATACCAACTAAAAAAGCCACCCGTTGGGCGCTTCAGCCTGCCGACCGGGTTCGCCAGCAGGCTGAGGGCCGCTGCCTGATCATGCAGCGGCCCTGTTCGTTCGGAGTATTCGGAGCGGCAGGCATACCGGCCCGTTTCCGGCGCATACTAGCCTTCAAAAGGAGGCTATGCCCATGAAAAACAAAGGACAGCAAAAAATAAAGACGACCGGCCGCGACCGGATTGTGAAAAGCGGCAACGTGCTGGAGATGGACGAGAACGGCCGCCTGCCGGTGGACGAGGACGCGATGCCGGTGCACGGCAGCGTGACCGACCCGCACGACGGCTGAACGCCCGGCGCGCTTTCCTTCTCTTTGATGGGCGGCGCCTGTCCTTTCTTTTTGATACGCCGCATCAACTATGATACGGATATACTTTGCGTTCCGGCTGTTTGCACTTGTGGTTTCAGTTCCCCCCCATTATAACGCAGGTAAGGGGTGAAACGCATGACGGACCAGGAATTATTACGGGCAATTTCCGGCGCAGTTCAAGAAGCGGTTGAGCCGATCAAGGCGGATGCTGCGGATATCAAGACGGATATCGCGGGCATCAAATCCGATATCGTGGGCATTACATCCGATATCGCGGGCATTACGTCCGATATTGGGAGCGTCAAGTCCGACATTGCAGGCGTCAAGGCCGATATCGTGGGCGTCAAATCCGATATCGCGGGCATTACGTCCGATATCGTGGGTATCAAGGACCGCCTGGATCACGTCGAGCAAAATGTCCAGAGGAACACGCTCACATTGGAAAACGGCGTCGCCGTAAAAATTCAGCTTTTGGCCGGCGGCTTTCATGGCTATGCGGACAGAGTCCCCTTGCCGGACAGAATGGCGGACGACTTGGAATCGGTCAGGCTGGACACCGACATCATCAAAGTGACGGTCACCAAGCATAGCTACGATATCGATAAGCTGCGGAAAGTGAAATAGAATGCCGCGGGACAATGCGTCTCCCCGAAATGAAACGCGGAATAAAAAAGGTCTCCGTCCAAAATCGGGCGGAGGCCTTTCTGATGGCCGCTTTTATTATGCGGCGTGCGGCAATGCGCGTTCCATCGCCCGCTTGACGGGCGGCAGCGCCGCCACGATGATGCACAGCACCACGTCGGGGCCGAGCGCGATCACGTTGTACGCGATGGAGTAGGCCCAGGGATTCCAGCCCTCCCAGGCGTATTCCGCGAAGAAAATGCCGCCGGAGATTGTGGAGCATATGATCCTGCCGATGCCGCCCACAATCAGGCCCATGTTGATGCTCCTGGGGAACAGCCCCGCAAGGCCGAACATCATGAACGCCAGCGGGTAGTCAAGCAGCAATTGCGCCCAATGGATCACATAGGCGTCCTGCAAAAGCTGCAAAAGCCCCAGCGCCAGGCCCGCAACGAGGCCGTTGCGCGTGCCGAAGCGGTTGGCGTAAAACACCACGGGCAAAAGGCTGCATACGGTGAGCGAACCGCCCTGCGGCATGCGGAACAGCCGCAGATAGGATAAAAAGAACGAAAGCGCCACAGCTAAAGCGCCATAAACGATCACCCGCGTCGTGTCCGTTCCTCCCGCGGCGGGCGCCTGCTTTCGTGCGCGCGCAAGCAGCACAATGAATGTCGCGACGAGCGCCGCCGCAACCGCAAACGCCACCCATGCGAGCGGGGACAATTCCCCCATAGCCGAGAACAGTGTGAATTCCATTTGTTTCCCCTTTCTTCTCCAGCCGCTGCTTCAAGGTGCCCAATCCGTATCCTTGGGGGATAAAAATTGCCCGTTTCCATATAAGAAACGGGCAATCGGTATTAAAGCCTCAAGCGCCGCTTCCCTACGTTAGGATTACCTAAACAGGTTCTAAGGGTCTCTCTCAGCCGGCCATTGCGCCAGCGCCCCCAGCGGTGGATATTCAGTTTGATGTGCCCATTGTACAAAGTTGCGCCGGGCTTGTCAAGGCTTCTCTTTCCTCCATTGCTCTATCAGCCTTACGATGTCGCTTTCAAACACCAGCTCGTCCGTGCCCGGAATATCCTCTACGCCAATGTCCACAAGGCAAAGGGGAGGGAAGAGCACGCACCACCAGTTCTGTCCTTGTGCGTTCCCAAGCTCCACCCGCAGCGCCTCGTATTTCCCTGCGGGATAGATCGTGCCGCCGTATTGCTTTTCCGGAAAGTCCATCACGCCCAGGCGAAGCTGCGCGCCGTACGCGCAGCTCTGCTCCCGCAATACCCGGTTCACGGTCTCCAGCACGCCGCCGCCGCCGTTTAAAAGCACTTCCTCGGCTTCCTCCAGAGACTCTGCGGGTGCGAACTCTTTCACGAGCGCGTCCCGCACCAAAAGCTTCACGCGCTGGTCCTCCGCGCTGTCGCTGTTGGCCAACACATGCAGCCGCAGTACGTCCGGCGCGCCGTCCTTATGCAGCATCGCCTCCTGTGCTTCGGGTACGGCGTTCAAAAACGACGGATCGGCCGCCTCATGGTAAAAGAACAGCATCAGCACGATGGAAAACAGCACGGCAACCGGCCTGATGATACGCATATACGCCTCCTGTGCATGGTATGTGTGAAGTATGCACAGTTTGACAGCGTTTTAGACAGGGGCAAAAAGAAAAGCCCGTTTTGTTTAAGCGGAGCCCAGAGTCATAAACCTGCTTAAGATTTTAAGGTATCGGCGCGTTAACGCGCCGCGTCCTCGGCGGGAGACGCCTTGGGCAGGCCTGCGGGCCGTCGCGACAGATTTTTAATGTGGGGAGACTACACTTCTCCACACCCCTTCCTATAAGAACGGAGCGCCGTAAGTGAGACTTTGCAATAGCCCGCGGACCTGGTAGCCGAGATACCTCCCGGCTCATGCCGTCACAGCGATAGCTTTATAAAGATTAGCCGAGCTTCTTTCTCCCCACCGCCAGCCGCCGCATGGATTCCTCCCAGCCCAGGAGATACGCGATCTCGATGGCTCCTCCCGGGGTCACGAGCTTGCCCGCAAGCGCAATGCGCACGGGCCAGAGGAGCGTCCCGTTCTTCATGCCCTTTTGATCCGCCATGCCGATGAGCAGATTATGCAGCGCTTCCTCCGTCCAGTCCGGCAGCGCTTTAAGCGCGGGGATCACCATATCCAGCACGGATCTTGAAACTTCCGCATCCGTCTTGCTTTTTTTGTTGGTAAAGAGTTCGGCGTCGTAGCTTTCGTCCAGCGCCGCAAAGAAATCCACCATATTTGGAATCTGCGTAAACACCTCCACGCGCGGCTGCAAAATGCGGCAGAGCACACTTGTATCCATATGGCCGATGCCCGCCTCCCTGTAATAGGGTGCTGCATGGGCCGTAAATTCTTCCGGCGGCAGCGCGCGGATATATTCCGCGTTGAGCCAGGTCAGCTTCATTGGGTCGAATATGGAGGGGGACTTGCTCATGCCGGAAATATCGAACGCGTCGGTGAGTTCATCGAGCGTAAACTTCTCCCGGTCGTCCCCGGGGTTCCATCCCAAGAGCGCGATGTAGTTGAGCACGGCCTCCTTTAAATATCCCTTCGCGATCAGGTCCTGGAAGGAAGCGTCGCCGGTGCGCTTAGAGAGCTTATGCTGCGCGTCCTTCATGATGGGCGGCATGTGGATATACTGCGGGATCTCCCACCCGAACGCCCGGTACAATAAATCATATTTCGGCGCGGAGGAGAGGTATTCCATGCCGCGCATGACGTGCGTGATCGCCATCAGGTGGTCGTCGATCACGTTCGCGAAATTGTAGGTCGGCATTTTGTCCGCTTTTATCAGCACATTGTCGTCCAATGTGCCGTTTTCCACCGTGATGCTTCCGAACAGCAGGTCGTGGAACGTGGTGGTTCCTTCCTCCGGCACGTTCTGGCGGATGACATACGGGACGCCCGCGGTAAGCTTCGCTTTGATTTCTTCTTTGCTCAAATGCAGGCAGTGTTTGTCGTACTTGAACGTCTCCCCGCGCGCGGAAGCCTCCGCGCGGCGCTCCTCCAGCCCCTCCTTCGTGCAGAAGCAGCGGTAGGCATGCCCGCTTTCGATCAATTGCTCCGCGTACGGCATGTAGAGCGCCTTGCGATCGCTCTGCACGTACGGGCCGTACTCGCCGCCCTTGTCCGGGCCTTCGTCCCAGTCCATGCCCACGGACCTGAGCGTTTCATAAATGACGTCCACCGCGCCTTCCACATAGCGTTCCTGGTCGGTATCCTCGATGCGCAGCAGAAAAACGCCCTTGTTTTTGCGGGCGAACAGGTAGGCGTACAGCGCCGAGCGCAGGTTGCCGATATGCATGTACCCCGTGGGGCTGGGCGCGAAGCGGGTGCGTACTGACATATATCACGAACTCCTTTTGATGATGCAAGACCGATGGGGAACGATCTTCTTTTCTTTCCACGAAAGCTCGGTTGTGCAGGCCATAGGCATGTACATCAATCCTCAGAGGATACCCGAATGTACCATGCGGGTGCAAGAAGCAAAAGAAAGCGCATATTAGAGATGGGATTCCAAGGGGATGTGTCCCTTTGGTGGGGCGAGGCCCCAACGTACTATCCCTTCCAACTATCCCGCAATTCCACCACGCGGTTGAACACGGGGTGTTCCGGCGTATGCTCCGGATCCGCGCAGAAGTAGCCCATGCGCATAAACTGGGATCTGCCGCCCGGCTTTTCGTTGGCAAGCGCGGGCTCCACATAGGCGCGGACGATGGTGAGGCTGTCGGGGTTCAGTTTTTCAATAAAATCGTCCTTATCCACCACGTCGTCGGTGATGAGGGGCTCATACAGGCGGACTTCGGCGGGGACGGCGTCCCGCACGTTCACCCAATGCAGCGTGCCCTTCACCTTGCGGGTGCCTTCGCCGGACTTGCTCTCCGGGTCGTAGCTGCATTTGATGAGCGTGATTTTGCCGCTCTCGTCCGTTTCATAGCCCGTGCATTTGACGATATAAGCGGATTTTAAGCGTACCTCACCGTCCGGCTGGAGCCTGAAATACTTCTTGGGCGGGTTCACCATGAAATCCTCCCGCTCGATATACAGTTCGCGCCCGAACAGCACCCTGCGCGCGCCCATTTCCGGGACGTTCGGGTGGTTTTCGATCTCGATCTCCTCCGTCTTCCCTTCCGGCCAGTTTTCGATCACCAGCTTCACGGGGTCCAGCACCGCCATCATGCGCGGAGCGACGGCGTTGAGATGCTCGCGCACGCAATGCTCCAGCATGGCGGTCTCCACCACCGAATCCGCCTTGGCGACGCCCACGCGGTTTAAAAAATCGCGGATGGCCTCGGGCGTGTAGCCGCGGCGCCTTAGGCCGCACAGCGTGGGCATCCTGGGATCGTCCCAGCCGGAAACGCGGCCTTCCTCCACCAGTCTCCTCAAATACCGCTTGGACATGATGGTGTTGGTGAGATTCAGCCGCGCGAACTCGATCTGCCTGGGCTTCGGGTCGAACTCACACTGCTCCACCACCCAGTCATAAAGCGGGCGGTGGATTTCATACTCCAGCGAGCAAAGCGAATGCGTCACACCCTCTATGGCGTCCTGTATGGGGTGCGCGAAATCGTACATGGGGTAAATGCACCATTTGTCGCCCGTATGATGGTGCGCCATGTGGATGATGCGGTACATCGCCGGGTCGCGCATGATGACGTTGGGGGAGGCCATGTCTATTTTAGCGCGCAGCGTGCGGGTGCCGTCCGGAAACTCGCCGTTTTTCATGCGCTCGAACAAAACGAGGTTCTCTTCCACGCTGCGGTCCCGGTAGGGGGAATTTTTGCCGGGCTCTGTCAAAGTGCCGCGGTATTCGCGCATTTCGTCCTTACTTAGGTCGCACACGTAGGCGACGCCTTTTTTGATGAGCTTTTTGGCTAATTCATAGCAGGTGTCAAAATAATCCGAGCCGTAGAACACGTTGGCCCACGTAAAGCCCAGCCAGCGGATATCCTCCTGTATGGCGTCCACATATTCCTCATCCTCTTTGGTGGGGTTGGTGTCGTCATATCTTAGATTACACTTGCCGCCGTACTGCTCCGCCATGGAAAAATCGATATACAAAGCCTTGGCGTGGCCGATATGCAGGTAGCCGTTGGGCTCGGGGGGGAACCGGGTCTGAATGTGCGTTACCCGCCGCTGCTGCAGATCCTGCTCGATGGCTTCCTCAATAAAGTTCCTGGATCGCAGCTCTTCCATATGTACACGCTCCTTTACGCTTTTAAAATGCAAGTATTGCGGGTTTGCCGGGTTTTCATTCCAATATTATCATCTACGCCGGATAGGTTGTCAATGCTTGCGCCCTATCCGGCGCCGCCGGGCCATCATCCGTACGTTTTTCCCCGGGCAGCCGCATACAGTGGTAAAAGGAGCCCGCGCGTTTTATTCGGGCGCCGTCCCGGCGTTAGAAACGAATGGGGCGTGGTATCTTATTTGTTAAGGAAGTCACAAGCGTTTGCGGGCGATAACCGCCCGCAAAACAAGGCAGACTAACCCTACTCGGATTGAAGGAGTTAAGCCATGACGAATATCGTAATCATCGGCGCGAACCATGCGGGGACCGCCGCCGCCAACACCATACTGGACAATTACCCGGAAGCAACGCTTACGCTGTTTGACCGCAACTCCAACATCAGCTACCTTGGGTGCGGCACGGCGCTTTGGGTGGGGCGGCAGATCGACGACCCGGAAAGCCTGTTCTACTGCTCCGCGGAAAAATTCCGGGCGCGCAGCGCGAAAGTCCACATGGAGACCGAGGTCACGCATATCGATTTTGAGCAGAAAACCGTCCACGCCGTGGATAAAGAGGGCAGGGAAATCGCCGCCCCCTACGATAAGCTGATACTCGCCACGGGCTCGCTGCCCATACTCCCCCGCATCGAGGGGCTGAACCTGCCGAATGTGCAGTCCGTCAAGCTGTACCAGGACGGCGCGCGGATAGACCGCGCGCTCGAATCCGAGCACATCGGCACCGTCGCCGTGGTGGGCGCGGGCTACATCGGCGTGGAGATCGCGGAGGCCATACAGCGCCGCGGCAGGCACGCAATGCTCTTCGACGTGGCGGAAGGAAGTTTAACAAGCTACTATGACGACTGGTTCTCCAAGGATATGGACCGGATATTGGAGCAAAACGGCGTGGAGCTGCATTTTCAGGAGACCGTCGCCGCCATAAAGGGCGTGGGGGCCGTATCCGCCATATCCACCGACAAGGGCGAGTATGCGGCGGATATGGTGATCCTCTGCATCGGCTTTGTGCCCAACAGCATTTTGGGGCGGGAAAAACTGGCCACCATACCCAACGGTGCGTACCTGGTGGACCGCATGCAGCGGACCAGCCTCAAAGACGTCTACGCCATAGGGGACTGCGCGGCCGTATACAACAACGCCCTGCAGGGCTGCAACTATGTGGCGCTTGCCACGAACGCCGTGAGAAGCGGCATCATCGCCGCCCACAACGCCTGCGGCACGCACATGGAATCCTCCGGCGTGCAGGGCTCCAACGGCATCCATATATTCGGCTACAACATGGTATCCACCGGCTTCAGCCTGACCGCCGCAAAAAAAGCGGGGTTCGACGCCGCCTACACGCAATATGAGGATTTGCAGAAGCCTTCGTTTGTAAAAGCGGAAAACGCGCCCGTGAAACTGCGCATCGTATACGATAAAGCCACGCGCCGGATATTGGGCGCGCAGATGGCGTCCGCCTATGATATTTCCATGGGCATCCACATGTTCTCGCTGGCCGTCGAGGAGGGCGTGACGATCGACAAGCTCAAGCTTCTCGATATCTTCTTCCTGCCGCATTTCAACCAGCCGTACAATTACATCACGCTGGCGGCGCTGGCGGCGAAATAATCGTAGGCCGCCCTCGGCGTTCCGCTTTACCACGCAAACCGGGTTTTAAGGAGGCGTGCGGGGGTCGGCGCGCCGGGGGCGCCGCGCCCTGCATCAAAATAAATGCTGTCGATCCGCATAGAAAACGGGACGCCGAAGGCGGCGTCCCCTACAAAAACACGATTTCTGCAATGCCTTGTTAATCCCAGTCGATCGCCCCGATGCTCTCCAGATAATCCTCGTTATAATCGAGATAATCCTCCGTAAACCGCATCAGGTACATTTTATGCTCCGGAAAAGCTTCCGACATGTTTTTGAATAAATAGTCCTGCGCGGCCTCGTCGTCGTACGCTTCGCCCTCCTCCACGCCCGTCGAATGCATAAACGCTTCGTCGAGCGTTATTATTTTATCCAGCATTTCCTCCAGCCTGCCGCCGGGTAAGAACGCATACTCCCCTGCCCTCGTCAGTTTCTCCAATATGAACGCGCGCGCGCCTTCCATGCCGTTTGCCTCCTTGCGTAAGCTGTTTTTTTGCAGGCTCTCCTTGGGTTTTATCCTGTTTCCCAACCCTTAGTATACCAAACTCCGCGAAAAAGAGCATCCGTTTCAACTATAAGTACAGCCTGCATTTACTCGCAAAATCCGTATATATCCATAAGCAACGCTTTTGCCCCCTTTTCCCCCCAAGTGACATGCCTAAAGAAATGCTATTGAAATTCGATATAGGGGGAGTATAATGGCAACGATCAATCTTTTTTGGGGGAGGTGGCGGTATGGTTGGGTTTCTCATCGGCGCGGTCTGCGGCGTTTTTGAGCTGTACCTGTTAAGCCGCCTGACGCTTGCTGTGCAGAACGGCAGGACGGCGTATATTCTGCCGCTGGTGCTTGTAAAGCTGCTGGTGCTCGCCGCCGCGTTCGTGCCCGTTATCCTGTATTTCAGGGACGACCTGCTCTGGTGCGGCGTGGGGATTTCCGCTTCGCTGATCATCGGTACGGTTATTCTGAACGTTGTAACCCAACGGTCCGGGAAAGGAGATAAAAAATCCTGATGCAAACACCCACGCTGTTTCAAATCATAGCGATGGCGGTATGCCTCACAGGGGGCGTCGCCGCGTTTTACGCAAGGGGCAAGGCCGTACTGCCCGATCCGGAAGCCGCGGATTATAAAAAGGCCAAGAAAAAGCGCAGGAACCTCATGCTGCTGGGCGCCGTGCTGCTGTGGGTGCTTTCGGGGCTCGTGATGGGCCTGTTTATGGACGGCCATGCGGAAAAGCTTACGGTATCCATCATGGCGGACCGCGTAGACATACTGGGCGTTTCGGTGAGCACCTCCGTGCTGTTCAGCTGGATCGTCATCGTGCTGGTCCTCGTGCTCTGCGTGCTTGCCCGCCTGTTCGTCATTCCGAAATTCACGGAAGCGCCCAAGGGCCTTCAGGCCGCTCTGGAAACCGCCGTTTCCTCTGTGGACAATTTCGTCGAAGAGAAATTCTTCCACAAAAACGACGCGCTTTCGGATTATATGTTTTCGCTTGCGACGCTGTTTATAGGCTCCGCCTTTATCGAGCTGTTCGGGCTGCGCCCGCCCACGGCGGACCTTGTGATGACGCTGTCGTTCGCCCTGATCACGTTCGTCATGATCAATTATTACGGCTTCAAAAAGAAAGGCTTTTCGGGGCGCATCAAAAGCATCGCGCAGCCCAACGCGGCGATACTGCCCATCCGTGTACTGACGGACATCGCTATCCCCGTTTCGCTGGCCTGCCGGCTTTTTGGCAACACGCTGGGCGGCATGATCGTGATGCACCTTGTCTATATGGCGCTGGGCGCGTTTTCCGGAGGGATACCCGCGGTGCTGGGCATATACTTCAGCGCCTTCCATCCGCTCATCCAGGTGTTCATATTTGTCAACCTGTCTCTTACATTTATTGGCGAGGCAGTGGAGTAGCCCTAAAACAAAAACAGTTTTATTGAAGTAACGGGAGGAAAAAACAGTATGGGAAGCATCGCATTGGGCGCAGCCCTTGCAGTATTGACCGGTTTGGGCGCGGGCCTGGGCATGGGCATCGCCACCGGAAAAGCGGTTGAAGCGGTCGCCCGCCAGCCGGAGGCCTCCGGCAAGATCAACAGCCTGCTGCTGCTCGGCCTTGCCTTGACGGAATCCACGGCGATCTACGGCTTTGTTACGGCGCTCATCATCGTATTTACAATGGGCGGCTAAAGATAGGGGGTTAACATGGAATTCGACCCGATTGACATCGTAATGCATGTCATCAACATCATCGTGCTGTTCGTCATACTGCGCGGCCTGCTGATAAAGCCCGTGCGCAAGTTCATGGCCGAGCGCGAAGCGAAGTTCGCGCGCGAGCGGGAGGCCATAGATCAATCCCGCGCCGAAGCGGACGCGCTCAAGACCCGGTATGAAGGGTCCTTAAGCACGGCGAAAAAGACCGCCGACGAGCTGGTGCAGGAACGCCTCAAGCGCGCGGAATGCGATGCGCAGGAAATTTTAGAGCACGCCAAGCAGGACGCGCAGCACGCGCTTTCAAAGGCGCACGACCAGGCGCTTGCCGAGCGCGACGAGCTGATGCTGCAGCTGCAGGAGCAGACCGCGGTGCTGGCCGTGGACCTCGCCGAGCATATTTTGGAGCGCGAAGTGCGCGCCGAGGACAACGAGCGCCTAATCAACGAATTCTTCAAGAAGGTGGGCTAGCATGACGCACAAGGGCGAATTGTACATCGCCGGTCCGTACGACGATGCGCTCATAAGCAATATAGAGGCGCAGTTCTCCCGCATATTGGGCGGCGAGGTCACATTCGACGTACAGCGCGACGAACGCCTGATCGGCGGCTTTCTTGCGATGGTGGACGGCAAGGTGTACGATTCTAGCATTTTGTCCCGCGTAAAGGATGTAGGGCGCCATCTGTTTGAAAGTGAGTAAGGTATGAGTATGACCGCAAAAGACATCGGCGCGGCCCTGCGGGAGCGGCTTGCAGGCTATGAGAGCAAGCCGATGGTATACGAATACGGCACGGTAATTTCCGCGGGTGACGGCGTGGTGAAAATAGAAGGGCTTTCCCACAGCCGCTACGGGGAACTCATCGCGTTCGGCAACGACGTGTTCGGCATGGCCATGAACCTGGAATTGGGCGGCGTAGGCGCGGTTTTGTTAAACGGCGTGGAGGACGTGCACGCGGGCGAGCGGGTGCGCTCCACCGGGCGCGTTGTGGAGGTGCCGGTCGGGGACGATCTATTAGGCCGCGTCATCGACCCGCTGGGCCTGCCGCTTGACGCAAAGCCGCTCCAGGGCAGCAAGTTCCGGCCGATCGAATCCCCCGCGCCGCGCATCATAGACCGCCAGGGGGTCAACGAACCGCTGCAGACGGGGTTATTGTGCGTGGACAGCATCATCCCCATAGGCAAGGGCCAGCGCGAGCTCATTATCGGCGACCGGCAGACGGGGAAATCCACCATCGCCATCGACACCATATTGAACCAGCGCGGCAAGAACGTGCTGTGCGTGTATGTCGCCATCGGCCAGAAGGTTTCCACGATCGCGCAGATCCACGAAACGCTGGAGCGGGCGGGCGCGATGAAGTATACCGTAATCGTCGCGGCCACCGCGAGCGACTGCGCGGCCATGCAGTACATCGCGCCCTACGCGGGCTGCGCCATCGCGGAGCAGTTCATGTACGACGGAAAAGACGCGCTGATTATCTATGACGATTTAAGTAAGCACGCGGTCGCGTACCGCGCCATGTCCCTGCTTTTGCGCCGCCCGCCGGGACGCGAAGCCTACCCCGGCGACGTGTTCTACCTGCACAGCAGGCTGTTGGAGCGCGCGGGGCATTTGAATGAGGAGCTTGGCGGCGGGTCCTTAACGGCGCTCCCCATCGTGGAGACCATGGCGAGCGATATTTCCGCCTACATCCCCACCAACGTCATCTCCATTACGGACGGGCAGATCTACCTCGAGACGGAGCTGTTTCACGCGGGCGTGCGCCCCGCGGTCAACGTGGGCCTTTCGGTTTCGCGCGTGGGGCGCGCGGCGCAGAGGCAGGCCATGCGCAAGGTGTCCGGCAAATTGCGGCTGACGCTCGCGCAATACCGCGAGCTGCAGATATTCGCGCAGTTCGGCTCGGACATCGACCCGACGACAAAGCGCATTTTAGACGACGGCGACCGGCTTTCCGAAACGCTGAAGCAGAAGCAGCACGCGCCGCTTTCCCTTTCCGAACAGGTGCTGCTGCTGCTGTCCGCCACGAGCGACGTCATAAAGAATATCCCCGTAAGCGAGGTCAGGTCCTTCAACGCGGGGCTGATTTCCTACGCGCACCGCCAGTTCGAAGCCGCCATGAATACGGTGGAGACAGGCTACGACCTCGCGGACGAAACGCGCGCGGCGCTCAACGAGTGCATCAAGAAATATGCGCAGAGCATAAAGGCGGTGTAGCATGCCCAGCATGAGCGACATCCGCTTCCACATCAAAAGTGTGAAGCAAACGCGGCAGATCACCAACGCCATGCATCTTGTTTCCGCCGCCCGCATGCGGAGGGCATTGCGGGGCATCGAGCAGAACAGGCTGTATTTTTACCGTGCCGTGGACGTCATGCAGGACATACTCGCCCATACCGGGAACACGACCCACCCGTACATCAAAATGCGGGAAAACGCAAACAGGGTCGCCTATATCGTGGTGGCGGGCGAAAAGGGCCTTTCCGGCTCCTACAACCACGATATCCTGGCCCTTGCGAATAAAAGCATGGCCGGACGCAGCGTGGCGCAGGTGTTCACCGTGGGCAACGTGGCGACGCAGCATTTTATGCGCCGCAACATCACGGTAAACGAAAGCTTCGCGCATATCGCGGAGGACCCTTCCGTGAATACCGCGCGCAGGATCGTCGCCATACTGATGGAACTGTACGACAAAGGGGAGATCGACGAGGTCCGTATCGTGTTCACGCGCTTTGTCAATTCCATGGTGCACGAGCCCGCCGACCAGAAGCTGCTGCCGCTGGAGCTTGCCGATTTTATTCCGGAGCGCGCCGTACCCGAGGACAGGACGGAAATGCTCTACGAGCCCTCGCCTTTGGCGGTGTTTGAGGCGCTTGTGCCGCAGTTCATGATCGGCTTCGTATACGGCGCGATGGTGCACGCCTACGCGAGCGAAAACTACGCGCGCATGGCCGCCATGGAAAACGCCACCCGCAGCGCGGATGAAATGATAGAAAAGCTCACCCAGCAGTACCATTCCGTTCGCCAGCTTTCCATCACCAACGAGCTTGCGGAGATCGTAAGCGCCGCGGACGCATTTGACCCGGAGGACAGGTAAATGGCTGAAAAGGATTTTCGGGGTTCCATTATAAAAATCGCCGGGCCCGTGCTGGACGTCCGGTTTGAAAAGGGGTTTGAGCCCGCGCTCAACGCGCTTTTGAAAACCGTGACCGAGCCGCCCATCCATATGGAGGTCGCCCAGCACGCGAGCCCCGGCGTAGTGCGCGCCATCGCCATGGAGGCGACGGAGGGCCTTTGCTGCGGCACGGAGGTCATAAACACCGGCGGCGGCATCACCGTGCCGGTGGGGGAGGCGGTATTGGGCCGCGTCATCGATTCGCTTGGCAGGCCCATAGACGGCAAGGGCGAGATCGACGCCCCGCGCCGCGCCATCCACCAGCCGCCCCCGTCGTTTGCCATGCAGCGCCCCTCCACCACGCTGTTTGAGACCGGCATCAAGGTTATCGATCTGTTGGCTCCCTATCCGGTGGGCGGCAAGATCGGCCTGTTTGGCGGCGCGGGCGTGGGCAAGACGGTGCTCATCATGGAATTGATGCATAACATCGCCAAGAACCGCGGCGGCTACTCCGTATTCACCGGCGTAGGCGAAAGAAGCCGCGAAGGTACGGAATTGATTGCGGACATGCACGAATCCGGCGTTATCAAGCGCACGTCGCTCGCGTTCGGGCAGATGAACGAGCCCCCGGGATCGCGTATGCGCGTGGCGCTCTCGGGCCTGACCATGGCGGAGTACCTGCGCGATGAAATGCACCAGGACGTACTTTTGTTTATCGATAACATATTCCGTTATGTCCAGGCGGGCAACGAGGTTTCGGCACTTCTTGGCCGCATGCCCTCGGCGGTTGGCTACCAGCCCACACTCGCAACCGAGCTTGGCGATTTGCAGGAGCGCATCGCAAGCACCCCGCGCGGCTCCATCACGTCCGTGCAGGCGGTCTACGTTCCCGCGGACGATTTGACAGACCCCGCGCCCGCAACGATATTCTCGCATCTGGACGCGACGACGGTGCTTTCCCGCGCCATAGCGGAAATCGGCATTTACCCGGCGGTGGATCCGCTTGCGTCCACCTCGCGTATCCTCGAGCCCGCCATCGTGGGCGAGCGGCATTACGCCGTTGCGCGCCGCGTGCAGGAGTGCCTGCAGCGCTACCATGAGCTGCAGGACATCATCGCGATCCTCGGCATGGATGAGCTTTCGGACGAGGATAAGCTGACGGTTTACCGCGCAAGAAAGCTGCAGAATTTCCTTTCCCAGCCGCTGCATGTGGCGGAAGCGTTCACCGGCGAGCCCGGCCGCTTTGTGACGCTGGAACAGACGGTCTTAGGCTTTGGCGACATTGTGGAGGGCAAGGTGGACGACATCCCCGAATCCATGTTCCTGATGTCGGGAACATTGGACGAGGTCCGCGAAAAGTACAGGGAGATGCAAAACCATGCCTAAACCCTTCCGCCTGATGGTATTGACGCCCGAGCGCGAGTTTTATAACGACGAAGCATACTCCGTAACGGTGAACACCATCGCGGGGCATATCGGCATACTTGCGGACCATATTCCCATGGTCACCGTGCTTACCGTAGGCGAGCTTATGATCCGCGTAGGCGACGAAGTCAAGACGGCGTTCCATTCCGAAGGATTTATGGAAGTCCGGACGGACGGCGTTATCATAC
>DATMXR010000333.1:0-2390 GCA_035561315.1 Feifaniaceae bacterium | reverse complement strand
GCCCATCCGGTTTGTCAACGAAAACATGTTTTTTATTTTTTTCTGCAACAAGGTATTGACAATCCGCAGTTCGGGTGCATATACTAATCCATATTATTCATATGTGATTAGGGGTCAAATATGAACCGCTTAGAAAACCGTGTCGCTATCGTATTTTCCGGGTGCAGCGTCTGCATCTGTTCTTGTTGTTCCCGCAATCGGGGACTTCTTTCATGCGCCTGATTTGACATGTGCCTAAGGATAGGCCGCATGCAGGAAAGCGCATGCGGCCTTTTTATATGCAAGAATGGAGGATACGTCATGGGTTTGCTCTGGGACACTCTGCTCATACACGGGGGAATAGACGGGGACGCGGCGACCGGCGCCGTGAGCGTGCCCGTTTACCAGACTTCCACCTACCGGCAAAAAGCTTTAGGGGAACTGACCGGCAAGTACGAATATTCCCGCACCGCCAACCCCACGCGGGACGCGCTCGAGGCGCTCATTGCGGAGCTGGAAGGCGGGGCGGCAGGGTTCGCGTTCGCCTCCGGCATGGCGGCGACGACCGCGGTGCTGTTCCTGTTCCAGTCCGGGGATAAGCTGCTGCTTTCCAGCAACGTATACGGCGGCACGTTCCGCGTGCTCGACCGCATATTCCGCCCGTTCGGCCTTTCGTATGAAATTGTGGATCTGAGGGACCTTGCCGCGGTGGAAGCGGCTTTCACGCCGGAAGTAAAGGGCGTGATTGCGGAAAGCCCCACCAACCCGCTGCTGGAGGTCACCGACCTTGCGGCGATCGCAAAAATCGCAAAAGCCCACAACGCCCTGACCATTGTGGATAACACGTTTTTAACGCCCTACCTGCAGCGCCCTATCCCGCTCGGCGCGGATATCGTGCTGCACAGCGCAACCAAGTACCTGGGCGGCCACAGCGATCTGATCGCGGGCCTGGCCGTGGTGAACACGCCCGAACTTGCGGAGCGCCTCCACTTTATCCAGAACGCGACGGGCGGCGTGCTGCCGCCGCACGACTCCTGGCTTTTGGTGCGCAGCATCAAGACTTTGGGCATCCGTATGGACCGGCACGTGGAAAACGCCCGCTATGTGGTGGAGTATTTAAGGCGCCACCCGGCCGTGGAGCGCGTCTATTATCCGGATAACGAAATCAACGCAAAGCAGGCGGACGGCCCCGGGGCCATGGTATCCTTCGTGCTCAAAAGCGGGTACGACGCGCCCGCGTTCTTCCGCTCCGTAAAGCTCATCACGCTGGGCGAAAGCCTGGGCGGCGTAGAATCGCTCCTGACCCATCCCGCCAGCATGACGCACGCGGCGATCCCGAAGGAAATCCGGGAGAAGGTCGGCATCGTAGACAATCTTGCGCGCCTTTCGGTGGGCCTTGAAAGCAAGGAAGATATCGTGGCGGATTTAGAGCGGGCCATCGCGGCAGCGCGAATGTGACGGAGGGAAGTATGGGCTATATCAACGACGTCCGCGAACTCATCGGCAATACGCCGCTATTAAAGCTCAACCGCATGGACTTTGCGCCGCGCGCAAACGTATTTGCGAAGCTGGAGCTTTGGAACCCGGGCGGCAGCGTGAAGGACCGCATGGGCACCGCCCTCCTGGAGGACGCGGAACAAAACGGCAGGCTCAAGCCCGGCGGCGCGATCGTGGAGCCCACCGCGGGAAACGCGGGCATCGGCATCGCTCTGGCCGCGCTCGGGAAGGGCTACCGCGTGATATTCGTTGTGCCGGAGAAATTTTCGGTGGAAAAACAGGCGATTATGCGCGCGTACGGGGCGGAAATCGTCCATACCCCGCTCCAAGACGGTATTGAGGGCGCGATCGAAAAGGCAAAATCATTGCTTGCGGAAATCGAGGGCTCCGTCACGCTCGGACAGTTTACCAACGCCGTCAATCCGGCGGCGCATTACAGGACCACCGGCCCGGAGCTGTACGAACAGCTTGCGGGAGCTATTGATTACGTGGTGGCGGGCGCGGGAAGCGGCGGGACGTTTACGGGCGTACTCCGTTACCTGAAGGAGCGCGTTCCCAACGTGAAGGGCGTGCTGGCCGACCCGTACGGCTCCACAATGGGCGGCGGCGAGCCGGGCTGCTACGCCATTGAGGGCATAGGCAACACGTTCATGCCGGACACCATGGATATGGAACTCGTGGACCAGGTCATAAAGGTGGCGGACGAGGCCGCTTTGCGGGAGGTGCGCCTGCTTGCGGCAAGGGAAGGGGTATTTGCCGGGTCCTCCTCCGGCGCCGCCGTCGCCGCGGTGCGCGCCCTTGTGGAAACGGGCGTATCGGGCAATATCGCCGTGATTTTGCCGGACCGCGGGGACCGGTATTTCAGCAAAAATCTGCTCGGGCTTTAACGTTTGCAAAAAAGTAAAGTGTTGCGG
>DATMXR010000332.1:0-6938 GCA_035561315.1 Feifaniaceae bacterium | reverse complement strand
ACAAAAAGCATACGGGCCGTATCGCCGTATGCCAAATACCCTCTCAGGAAATATGGAGTTTTACCAGTACCTTGTTGGCCGCGCTGTTGAATATGATTTTATCCGCCAGCGAATGGACGATGGAAAGGCCCCTGCCCCGCTCCTCCTCCAAATTCGCCTGGGGACAATCTTCCGGGCAGAATCCCTCTCCGGAATCGGACACCAGCACGTGCAGATAACAATCCTTCCTGCATACCCCGGCACTGACTTCCGCCGGGATCTTCCCGTGCTCCAGGGCATTTCTGCAAAGCTCGTATACGATCAGCTTGAGGTCGTACCACGTCTCCTCCTGAACCGAAAACCTCTCACGAACGGCAATCAGCAGATCCGTTACGACAAGATGCATTTCATCCGGGTTGGAAAACGTACCGCGAAAGTTCCAGCTGGGCATCCAATCACTCTTTTGTGGCGCAGGACTTGCACAGGGCATGCGCCATCCATGGATATTCATACCCGTTTGGGCGTATTCTGAAACGATTCTACGGTATTTACTCCACCGCCAGTTTTTCCCTGAGCTTGGTGAGCACCCTGCGTTCGAGCCGCGATACGTACATTTGAGAAACGCCCAGATCCTCCGCGATTGTGCGCTGGCTTTTGTGGTTCACGTAGCGCTCGATCAAGACGCCGCGCTCCTCTGCGGTGAGCTGGCTGAGGCTACGCTTGAGAAAATCCGCGTTTTCGATGCCGATGTATTCTTCGGATTCCGTTCCGATCAGATCCGCCAGGCTTCTTTCCCCATCCTGCCCCTGTATGGTCTCGTCCAGGGATAAAATCTGCGAGCTTGCTTTTACCTCCATCAGCTCGTATACCGTTTCAACCGGGACCTCCATCTCGCGGGCGATCTCCTCGGGCCGCGGGGGCCTGTCCATACGGGAGGTGAGCGTCTCCTGCGCCTCGTAGAGTTTTTTGAGCAGCTCCGTCGCGCGGCGCGGCAGGCGGATGGAACGGCTCCTGTCCCGGAAATAATTTTTGATCTCGCCGATGACGGAAGGCGTGGCGAAGCTGCCGAACTTGACGTTGCGCGTGCAGTCGAAACGCTCCAGCGCCCGGATGAGCGCAAGCGAGGCGACCTGCAGCAGATCGTCATAGTCCACGCCGCGGCCCACGAACTTTTTGGCGGCGATTTCGGCTATGAACAGGTAATGGTTCAAAAGCTCGTTTCGAAGCGCGATATCCCGGGTCTTGCAATATTCAAACATCAATTCATCGTATTGATAAGCTTCTTCCAACGCGCGGCGCTCCTTTCCTGTTGAACTAAGCGCATATCAATCGGAGAGCGCCTTATAAAAGCGGTATTCGCTTTCTCCCTCTGTATAGGAAAACTCAAATTCATTGCAAAGCGCCTGCAAAAGGAACACGCTGAACTGCCGTTCCGGCGTGTTGGGGCAGCTTTCCGGCGAACAATGGGCGGAAACCTTCGCGCTGACGCCGTCCCTGACGCAAAGCTGCAGCTTTATAACGCCGGGCTGCTGCAGGCAGGGAATCAAAAGCAGGCAGGCTTCCGAAAGCGCGGTCTTGATATCCTCGATCTCTTCCATGTCGAACCCGGCCTGGCCGGCCAGCGACCCCGCCACGAGCCTGACCGTCGTCAGATATTCCGCCTTGGCGGGCAACGTCATCTGAACGGTTTCTTCCATCACTGCTCCACCTCAATTCCGAATGTGCCGTCAAGCCCCGTAATGACGAACAGCTTATGGATGCGCGGCTTCATGCGCAGAAGCGAGACGGTGCAACCCTTCGCCTCCGCCATCTTGCGCATTTTGACCAGGGCGCCAAGGCCCATGCTGTCTATAAAATCCAGCTGCTTGCAATCGAACACGACCGGCGCCGAATGAGTTTCCAGCGCGTCGTGTATGGCGGAAATCAGCTTGGGCGCCTGCACGGCGTCCAGATCCCCAAACAGGTTGCCGCGCCAGATTTGTTTTTCCTCATCAAACTGCATTTGTTTGAGCATGCGATTTCCCCCTCAATTATATGGAAAGATCGTCCTGTACGAGATACCCGCATTTGTTGCAGTACGCCTGGCCTTTTGAAAACGGGGCCCCGCAGTTCGCGCACAGGTCCGTATCCTCCCGCTTTTCTTCCTTCACGGCGGGCAGCGGCGCGCCGCACTTGCTGCAAAAGCCGTCCCCCATGCCGATCACCGCGTCACACGAAGGGCAGTACATCATGCCCTTTAAGGAAAGCAGCCGCTCACTGCGTATGCGGATCTCCTCCTCGCAGCGGAGTATCTTCCGTATGGTTTCTTCAAACGGCCCTTCGGGATGTTCTTTGTTTTGCTCGTAATATTCGGCGCCCAATTGAAACTGCAGCTCCGAAACATTCTCCTCAAAGCCGGCGATCTCGTTGTTCAGGCGGGCGGTCTCCATCATTTCGTTGGATTTCTTCCCCGCGGTTTCCGCAATGCTGGAAATCTTTTTCCCAAAATCCGAAAAAGAAGGCATAGAATGCACCTCCACACTTAACCGCATTATAGCATTTTATGACGGGCAACGTAAACCTCAGCAATCGCAAACAAACCGTAAAATATAATCATGCAGGTTGTAGTAGGCGATCTGCGCGATCTCCGCCCCGGTAAATCCCGCCCGTCCGAGCGCAGCCAGCAGTTTGGGCAGGTCCCGGCTGGTTTTCAGATCCTGCGGATAAAACGGCATGCCGTCAAAATCCGAGCCTATGGCGCAGCAGTTTACCCCGCCGATTTTCACGATATGCATGATCTGCCGCACGATATCCTCGATATTCGCGCTGTTGCGGCCGGAAAGCTGCTTGTGGAAGAAGTTGACGCCGATTACCCCGCCCTGCCGCGCGATCGCCCGGATATGCGCGTCCTGCAGCGAGCGCGGGGAGTAATACGCCGACCGGGCGTTGGAATGGGAGGCGAATACGGGCTCCTTTGAAAGGGAAAGCACGTCGTCTATGCCCGCGTCGCTCAAATGCGAGACGTCCACCGCCATATGGATGCGCCCCATCTCCTCCACCACCTCGCGGCCCAAGTCGGTCAGGCCTTTGTTGCCGCGCGCCGTCGCGGCCCCTGAAAGCTCGTTGTTGAAGTTCCAGGTCAGCGTCATGGCGCATACGCCGAGTTTTTTGAGCATGCGCAGTACGGCGAGGCTTCCCTCTATCGCTTCCCCGCCCTCTATTGTGAGCACGGTGGCGATCTTTCCGTTCCCGGGTTCAAACGCCGGGGTAAGCGGCGTAAAATCCTCCGCGTGGTCATTGAGCATCCGGTGGTAGGCGTCTATCATGCCCATGCATTGCTGCAGGTACGGCGTGTGCAGAGACCGGTCCACCCATGCGGCGAAAAACTGAAGCGCCACGCCGCCCTCCCGCATATGCGGCAAATAAATGGCCTGGTTATCCTGCAGCCTGTCGATGCTGTGCCCGGATTGCCACATGTTGTATAAAAAATCGCAATGCGCGTCGGCAACCGGAATATTCATCCATCTGCCTGCCTTTCCTTGGTTTCGTTCGGCGCTGATAAAATCTTCATGAAATAAGGATATGCTGCGAAGCATATCCTTACGATTTCATTTTTCAATCGAGCTTACTTCGCGTAATCGACCGTGCGCGTCTCGCGGATGACGTTGACCTTGATCTGGCCGGGGTACTCAAGCTCCGCTTCGATGCGCTTGGCGATATCCTTGGCCATGACGATGGTGTCCGCGTCGTTCACGCACTCGGGCTTTACGATGATGCGCACCTCGCGGCCCGCCTGTATGGCGAACGAGGTATCCACACCCTCGAAGGAGTTCGCGATCTCCTCCAGCTTCTGCAGGCGCTTGATGTAGCTTTCGAGCGTCTCGCGCCGCGCGCCGGGCCTTGCCGCCGATATGGCGTCCGCGGCCTGGACGAGCACCGCTTCCACCGTCTGCGCCTCCACGTCCCCGTGGTGCGCCATGATGCAGTGGATGACGGCGTTGTTTTCCCGGAATTTCTTCGCGACGTCCGCGCCGATCTGCACGTGGGGGCCTTCCACCTCATGGTCTATGGCCTTGCCGATGTCGTGCAGCAGCCCGCCGCGCTTGGCCAAAGCCACGTTTGCGCCCAATTCCGCCGCCATGACGCCCGCAAGGTGCGCCACCTCTATGGAATGCTTGAGCACGTTCTGGCCGTAGCTGGTGCGGTATTTGAGCCTTCCCAGCAGGCGGACGAGCTCGTGGTGCAGCCCGTGGACGTCCACGTCCAGCACCGCCTGTTCGCCCGCTTCGCGGATCTGGTTATCTACCTCGCGCTTGGCTTTGTCCACCATTTCCTCGATACGGGCGGGGTGGATGCGGCCGTCGAGTATCAATTTTTCCAAAGCGATGCGCGCGACCTCCCTGCGGACAGGGTCAAAGCCGGAGAGTATCACCGCCTCCGGCGTATCGTCTATAATGAGGTCCACGCCCGTCGCCGTTTCCAAAGCGCGGATGTTACGGCCTTCACGGCCGATGATGCGGCCCTTCATTTCATCGTTGGGCAGCGGCACGACGGAAACGGTGGCTTCCGCCACATGATCCGCGGCACAGCGCTGTATGGCAAGCGATACGATGTTGCGCGCGCGCTTATCCGCTTCCTCCTTGGTTTTCGCCTCAACGTCCCTGAGCAGCAGCGCCGCCTCATGGCGCGCTTCCCGCTCCACATTGCTCAGCAAAATTTCCTTTGCCGCATCCATGGAGAGGCCGGATATGGTTTCAAGTTCCTTGAGCTGGCGGTTGTGCAGCTCTTCAATTTCCGTTTCCTTGACGTCGATCTCGCCTTCGCGCTTGTTCAAATGCTGTTCGCGCTGTTCGAGGCCTTCCTGTTTTTTATCCAGCGTCTCTTCTTTTTGAAGGATTCTGCGCTCGGAGCGCTGCAGTTCGTTGCGTCTTTCACGGAGCTCCCGTTCCCCTTCGCTCCTTAATTTGAATACTTCCTCTTTGGTCTCTAAAACTTTTTCCTTTTTGATTTCTTCCGCGCGCTTCTGCGCGTCTTCCAGCATTCTATTTACAGCTTCTTCCGCTTTGCCCGTCTTGGCTTCGGCGATGTTTCGCCTGTACACATACCCCGCAAATGCGCCTATCCCCAAGGCGACAATTACGCAGGCGAATAAAATCCAAACACTTATCACTCAGGCAACCTCCAATTTATATAAATGTAACCGGGCGGGAGCCCGGTTTGCATACCGGCAACTTCATAAGGAATATTATGAATTCGCAACAAGTCTGCATGATTTCTCAATATCGATTGTAAAACCTTTGTGTACAATTGTCAAGCAGACTATTTTCCATATATTTACACGCCGGTTCACCCGAATGCCGCGTGTTTCGCCTGTTTCCGGAGCCGCCGCCGCACTAAAAAAGGCTCAGTTGGTTGGATTTTGGCAGCGCTTCGAAGCAGCCCGCCTCCGTCAGGGCATTGATGACGGCGCTGTTCGCGCCCGTGCGGGACTGAAAATCTTCTATGGAAAGAAACTTTTCACTCCCTTTATTCTCCGAAATGGCGACCGCCGCGTTGCGCCCCACCCCGCCCACGGCGTTAAAAGGCGCGCGGATCCCTTCTTCCTCGATGAGGAAATTCACGGCGTCGGATTTATAAATATCCACCGGAAGAAGCTGGATGCCCCGGAGATTCATTTCATATACCACTTCCAGTATGGTCAGAAGGTCGGCCTCCTGGTTGCTCGCGTCCTTCCCCTTGGCTTCGATTTCACGGATATTTTTTAGTACGCGCGCGGCCCCGCCCACGGCGTACCTCACGTCGAACGCGTCGGCGCGCACGGTATAGTAAACGGCATAGAACGCCTTGGGATAATGCACTTTATAGTACGCGATGCGGTAGGACATCATGACATACGCGACCGCGTGCGCGCGCGGGAACATGTATTTGATCTTTTCGCAGGAGTCGATAAACCACGCTGGAACATTCTGTTTGAGCATGGCGGCCTTCATATCGTCGGTAAGGCCCTTCCCCTTGCGGACGTTTTCCATTGTTTTAAAGGATATGGATGGCTCGCACCCGCAGGCGATGAGGTAATTCATGATATCGTCGCGCGTGCAGATGACCTCCGAAAGCGTGGCCGTGCCGTTTAACACCAGCGTCTGGGCGTTGTTGAGCCACACGTCCGTGCCGTGGGAAAGCCCCGCGATGCGCACAAGCTCCTCCATCGTGGTGGGCCTCGTATCCATGAGCATCTGCCTGACAAAGCTCGTGCCGAATTCCGGAATGCCCAAAGAGCCTACCTCGCAGCCGCCGAGCGGGGTCAAGTCGATCGAGAGACGCTCGGAGGAGGAATAGATGCTCATGGTGTCCTTGTCGTCGAGCGGGATGGAGCGCGGGTCAAGCCCCGTCAGATCGTTGAGCATTTTCAATGCCGTCGGGTCGTCGTGCCCCAGGATATCGAGTTTTACCAGGCGGTCGTCGAGCGCGTGGAAATCAAAATGCGTGGTGATGGTGTTCTTCTGCTTCTGGTCCGCCGGGTACTGCACCGGCGTGAACTCCAGAATATCGTTTTCTTTGGGAACGATGACGATGCCGCCCGGATGCTGGCCGGTGGTGCGCTTGACGCCCGAGCAGCCCTCGCACAGCCGGTCGATCTCGTGGCGGGTGACCGTCATATTCATTTTTTCAAGATATTTCATGACATACCCGTAAGCGGTCTTCGTCTGTACGCCGCTGATCGTGCCCGCGCGGAAGGCGTGGCCGTCGCCGAACATCTCTTCCGTGTACTTATGGGCCACCGGCTGGTATTCGCCGGAGAAGTTCAGATCGATATCCGGCGTTTTATCGCCGTGGAAGCCCAGGAACACCTCAAACGGAATCTCATAGCCCGCTTTTTCGTACTTCGTGCCGCAAACGGGGCAGTTTTTGTCCGGCATATCCACGCCGCAGGCATATTTTGTGCGGTCCACGTCAAATTCGCTGTGCCGGCAGCTTGGGCA
>DATMXR010000331.1:0-3506 GCA_035561315.1 Feifaniaceae bacterium | reverse complement strand
GATTACGGCATATATGTAAACAATGTCGATTTTTGCAAAAAAAAGACGGAGGTGGGCGCTATGATGAGCTGGATCTGGTGCATTCTGTTTGCGGTCGGCGCGGTTTGGACCACGGTGCGCCTGGGCGGGGATGCAGCGATTTCGGCCATGCTCATAGGCGCGCAGGAGAGCGTCACGCTCTGCTTTACGCTTGCCGGGTCCTACCTGCTCTGGATGGGCCTCTTGGGGGTGGCGGAGCGCGCGGGGCTTATAGGCGCGCTCAGCCGGGCGCTGAAAAAACCCTGCGAAAAGCTGTTTCCGGGAGCGGGGGAGGCGACGGGGGCCATCACGCTCAATATGGCGGCGAACATACTGGGCATGGGCAACGCGGCGACGCCGTTTGGCATTGAGGCCATGCGGCTGATGCAGAAGCAGAACCCGAATAAGAAGCGGGCGACGGACGCCATGTGCGTGTTCCTGGCCATAAACGCCTCGGCGCTCGAGGTGCTGCCCACCACCATGATCGGCATGCGGGCTTCCTATGGCTCCCTGCAGCCGGGGGCGATATTTTTGCCTACGTTTATTTCCTCCATGTTTGCGACGCTTGTTACGGTTGTCATCTGCATGATATTGGTGAGGCGCAGATGATGGCGGCGGTCATTCCCCTGCTTGCGGTGGCGGTCGTCATCTACGCGCTCATTAAAAAAGTGGACGTATACGACGCGTTCGTAAAAGGCGCGACACAGGGGCTGCCGGTGCTTTACCGCGTGCTCCCCTATATGGCGGCCATGCTCATCTGCATCCGCCTGCTGCGGGAAAGCGGCGCGATGGACGCCCTGACAAACTTGCTTTCCGGCCCCATGCAGGCGCTCGGGTTTCCGCCGGAGCTTGTGCCGCTTTCCCTGCTGCGCCCGCTTTCGGGCAGCGGCACCATGGCGCTGGTGGCGGATATCTTCAAAAATTTCGGCACGGATTCGCTGCTCGGGCTGATGGCGTCCACCATGATGGGCTCCACCGAGACCATATTCTATACCCTGGCGCTCTATTTCGGCTCCGTAGGCATACAGGAAACGCGCTTTACGCTGCCCGTGGCGCTGATCGCCACGCTTCTTTCCACAGTAGGCAGCGTGGTCGTCTGCAACTGGCTGTTTTTAAGCCCATAAAAAGAGGCCGTAAACCATCAGAAATTTGGGAATGCTGTACGATCCTGTCGGCCGCATTCCTTTTCGCATGAAAGCATGGTATACTTCTCTTTGTATCTTACGTCAATTGAAGGAGCATACATGCACGTTTCAGCTTATCCCTTTCCCGGCGCGCTTATGGAAAAACAGTATCATAACAGGACCGTTATCGTAGTGGACGTCCTGCGGGCGACCACATGCATGGTCGAAGCGCTCAAAAACGGCGCAAGCCAGGTGATACCCGCGCGCGATCCGGGGGAGGCGATGGCATTCGCGGGGCATTTGGGCAGGAAGGAAAGCCTGCTGACCGGCGAGCGCGGCGGGCTTCGGATGCCGGATTTTGATCTGGGCAATTCGCCTTTGGAATTTACGCCCCAGGTGGTCAAAAACAAAACGGTGGTGATCTCCACCACCAACGGCACCGCCGCCATACACGCGGCGCGCAACGCGGCGCACGTGTACCTTGGCTGCATGCGCAACCGCACGGCGGTCGCCCGGGCGGCGGCGAAGCACGGGCAGGATATTACGGTATTGTGCGCCGGAACGGAAGGGGAATGCTCCGCGGACGATATGGTGGCCGCGGGCGCGATTTTGCACGCGATATCGGGCGGGGAGGAGTCTGGACTTACGTTCAACGATTTTGCGCGCATCTGCATGCTGACGTATACGGCCTGGAAAAAAGGGGAGACGGACCTTGCCGTCACCACCCATTACAGCAGGCTGAAGGACCTGGGCTTTGAAGAGGATCTTTCGTTCTGCTTTGAAGAGGATCAGACCGGCGTCGTGCCCCGGTACGAAAACGGAAGCATCCGGGCGATCCCATAAACAAAAAGAGATGATGTAAGGGGATGCCGCGTTAACGCGGCATCCCCTCGCTTCTTTTTATCGGGGCAATTATTCGCCGATCACGGACTGCCGCTCGTTCTCTTCTTCAAGCCCGTCGAGGTATTGGCGAAGCGTAAGCTCCATTTGGATGCAGGCGGTATTTTCCGGGCGGCTTGAAAACCCCAGCGCCTGGAACGCGCGGATCGAGCGCGTGTTCTGCGGGTGGATGTTGGCGGCGACGCGGTCCGTGCGCCATGTAAAAAACGCGTGGCGCAGCGCGTGCATTACGGCGGCGGTGCCCATGCCGCGCCCCCATTGGCGCTTTTCGCCGATGACGACGACGACCCCGGCGAGAGCGCCTCGCTTTTCCAGCCGCAGGAACCCCACGGGCGCGCCGCCGGGCGGGCAGACCATGAACAGCGCGCCGTCTTGGTTGAACAGATGCGTTAAAGTGGGGAGGGGGCAGCGCTCCAGCGCCTGCCGCACGGCTTCCCCTGTATGCTTTCCCTCATGCAGAGATTTGGTGACATCGCGGTCATTGAGCCACCGGATGATGTGGTATGCGTCGTCCCGCTCGATATCCGGGCGCAAAAAAATATGAGAAGCTTTCATCATATCGTTCCCTTTCTGGCAATGAAAGCCTTTCATAGCGGGCATCAAACATCTATGACGGTTCTTTTTATTGACCGATTCCAAATAGTCGCATCGGTCACTGTCATTCTATCAGCATTTGGAATTTGCGCAACCCGCCAAAACCCCCGTTGCGCCAAAAAGCCGCGCTTTTGCGCGGCTTTCCTCCCGTTTCCACTGAAAAGTCCCTTTTATGCCCGGGCCTCCAGTATCCTGCAATCGTAGCCTTCCGGCGTGAACGTGATGCGCCCGTAGGTGGGCGTCGCCCTGCCGCGGCCATAGATGTTGCAGGAACCGGGGTTAAAGAGCGTATAGCCCTGCTCCTCTTCGTTCACCGGCACATGCGTATGGCCGAACAGCACGATATCCGCGTTGACGGAACGCCCTTTGAGGCAGATGGCGCCGAGGCCGTTTTTGACGTGATACAGGTGCCCGTGCGTCATATACAGGCAGCGGCCCTGGACATGTATCACCTGCTCCGTATCGCCGGAGCCGTAAAAATCCGTGTTGCCCATGACAAAATGCATGGGAATATAGGGGTAACGGTCCCTTAAAGCCAGCGCGTCCCCGTAATGGTCCCCCAAGTGCAGCACCATCTGGGGCTGCTCGCGCAGGATGGCCTCGGCCATGGTTTCAACGTCGGTATGCGAATCCGAAAACACAAGCAGCTTCATAGCGTTCCTTTTTTCCCGCGCAACGGCGAAATAATTCTATATATCGTCATTTTCCGGGAAATAATTGAGTCCTTTGCTCCATACTTCAGGGTTTTTTCCGCCGTATATGCGGTATTCACCCATTCTAATACAAGGGGAGGAATATTTCAATTTGATTTGCATCACTCTATGTGAATTTTTTATCAAAAAAATATATGTTAAATTGATTGGAAATAGT
>DATMXR010000330.1:0-4488 GCA_035561315.1 Feifaniaceae bacterium | reverse complement strand
AGGCCCGCTTCCCCCGCGAAGATAGCGGCGGCGCCCGCAAACTCCGGCGCGTTTGACCCGGCCTGGGAAGCGCTCAAGCAATTGCTGCAAAAGCAGCAGCTTCCGCTTTATATCATGGCGATCGCGGCGCACAGCGCGGTGCGCGAGGGCAACACACTGACCGCGATATTCCCGCCCGTGCAGGCTACGCACGCGGCGGCGCTGAGCATCCCCAAGCATATCGAAATATTGAAGAACCTGCTTCAGACGGTGGAGCCGGGCCTGCAGCTTAGGATCACCGTGGCGCAGAAGCAGACGAACGACCCGAAAACACTGGAGATGCAGCGCATGTTCGGCGACAAGCTGAATATAGAGGGTTAGGCGTTTGTTTGTCAATCCATAGACGGATATGGTATACTGGGTAGAATAAAAAGCAGTTTTCAGGAGGATGCCTATATGGCAAAGGGTGGTTTCCCCGGTATGGGCGGCGGCATGAATATGCAGCAGATGATGAAGCAGGCCCAGAAAATGCAGCAGGATATGGTGCGCAAGCAGGAAGAGCTTGGCGCGCGCGAGCTGACCGCGCAGGCGGGCGGCGGCGTGGTGAAGGTCACCGTATACGGCCGCAAGGAAGTCAAAAATATAGAGATCGACCCGGCCTGTGTGGACCCGGAAGACGTCGAAATGCTGCAGGACCTGATTACGGCTGCCGCCAACGAAGCGCTCCGCATGGCGGACGAGATGATGAGCGCCGAAATGGGCAAAATCACCGGCGGCATGAACCTTGGGTTCTAACGTATGCTGCAGGCTATCGAACCAATCGCGCGGCTGACCGCGCAGCTTGCGCGGCTCCCCGGCATCGGCATGAAAAGCGCGCAGCGCCTTGCCTACCACATGCTGGAGGTGCCAAAAAGCCAGGCAAGCGAGCTTGCGGAGGCTATCCTGCATGCGCGGGAAAAAGTGTTCTGCTGCCCCGTCTGCGGCGGCTATACGGATTCTAACCCCTGCGCGCTCTGCGCGGACGCGGCGCGGGACAACGGCGTCATCTGCGTGGTGCAGGACGCGCGGGACGTGCTGGCCATGGAAAAATCCCGGGAGTTCGGGGGAAGGTACCATGTGCTGCACGGCTCCCTGTCCCCCATGGACGGCGTAGGCCCCGAGGATATCCGCATACGGGAATTGATGGAGCGTGTGGACAGGGGCGGCGTAAAAGAGGTGATACTCGCCACCAACCCGGACGTGGAGGGCGAGGCGACCGCCTCCTATATCGCAAAGCTGCTGAAAGTTAAAAATGTACGCGTGACGAGAATCGCGCACGGCATTCCCATAGGCGGGAATCTGGAGTATATCGACGAGGTCACTTTGGGCAAGGCGCTCACGGGAAGACGGGAGATGTAAGTTTCCAAGCGCCGTTTATTCTGGAAATTTTTATGTGTCCGTTTATGCTTTTCCCATAAACTTTTTGTGAATTTCCTGTGTCCTGCAACCAAATGTGATGATGAATCGTCTATAGTATGAATAGTGCGTGAACATGCTTTTACGCAAGCAATACGCGCAGGGACGCGCCGTATCGGAGGGAGGGATCGCATGGGCAAAGGACTTCGGCTTTTGAGCGCGCTGCTCATCTGCCTGATCGTAAGCGCATGCAACCCGATGCCGCCCGCAGCCAGCGTGGTGGTTTCTTCCCCTGCCGCGGAAGAGCGCCTGCTTTCGGACCTGCGCGCGCAGTACCGGAATGCCGCCCTCATCGTTTCGGGCGAATGCGTGGGCAGCCATATCGACGCTTCGGGCAATACCTGCTATGACCTCACCGTGACCAAAGTCTACGCCGGGAACGCAAAAGCCGGCGATATCGTCCACTGCACAACGGGCCCTATGGCCACGGGCGAAACCTATCTTCTTTTCCTTGGCCAGGGCGAGGACGTCAATTATTCCGAGGATCTGACGGGGTACTCCCTCATTTCCGGCGCACCCATGCCCATTGTGGACAGCGAAGTGATCTGGGACGGCAAGCGGATCTCTTTGGATGCGCTTCAGAAGGAAATATTGGCGCTTTCCACCGTAATCAGCGCGCCCGCGCCGGTTTACTATTATGACTCCATCTCCTCGCTCACGGCTGCCGCAGACGAAATATTCATCGGCAAGGTCACGCGGCTGCCGCAGATGAAGGACACGTCGTTTTCCATACGCAACGGCGGCGCGGTGGAAAAGGCGCAGTATTCCGCGTCCATCGTGACCGTGGAGGTCTACGGCGTAATGAAGGGTTCCCCGTCCTACGGGGATGAGCTGCAAATGGTATTCAGCCCCGAGCGCATCGGCGGCATGCTGGACGCCACGACGCTGCAGCATATGGAGCTCACCGCCGGGCAGACGCCCCGCCTGCAGCCGGGCGGCGTCTACGTGTTCTTCCTGACAAAGGGGCCGGACGCCAAGCAGCCCTACCACTTCCCCGTGAACCCGTTGCAGGGCATATTGCCGCTTTCCGGCGATACACTGCACGTTCCCTCCGCAAATATCCCGCTCAGGCCCTACGATAAGCTTTCTACGCTCGTGCAGGCAATAAACTCCGTGCAGGCCGTCATGCCGCCCCGGGAAGATTCGCCCGCCCTGGTGGTGGAAGAATAGCAATGTCAATCGTTGGGTAGAGGGATGAAACCAGGAGCAGGAAGCTGACCGCAAAGCGCAGTCGGCTTTTTTTATGTTTGTTTATCCGCAGTTTTCCAATTTGTATAGGTATTTTTCCGCAGTTTTCCTGTGCTTGTTCTTTTTGTATTGGCATAATCCGCTTCCGGGATTTACAATGGTAATTGGATATCCTGCAATGAGGAGATATATGAAGAACTTCAGTCGTCACATTTGGATCTATCAATTTTTCCGGCAACCCGTCAAGCTGTTTTTGAAGCTGCGCTTCGGGTATACCGGCGCAAAAGAAAAACCGCTCCCCTCCCCCAGCATCATTTTGGCCAACCACACCACCAATTACGATCCGCTGATGGTGGCGGCAAGCTACCGCGCGCATATGTATTTCGTGGCGGGCGAGCATGTGTTCCGGACGGGGTTCGCGGGAAGGCTCCTGCGCGCCTGTTTCGCGCCCATCGCCCGCGTAAAGGGGACGACGGACGCGCGCACCGTGATGGAAGTGCTCAAATGCGTGCACGCGGGCCGCAACGTATGCATATTCGCGGAAGGGGACCGCTCATTCAACGGCCTCACCTGCGATATCCTGCCCTCCACCGGCAAGCTTGTCCGCGCAAGCGGCGCGGCGCTCGTTACCTACCGCATAGAGGGCGGGTATTTCGCTTCCCCGCGCTGGTCCAGGACGCTCCGGCGCGGAAAGGTATACGGCCATGAAGTCGCCCGCTATTCTCCCGAAGAGCTCAAAGATATGACCAACGATGAGGTCAACGCCATCATCAAGCGCGACCTTTATGAGGACGCGTACGCCCGCCAGAGCGTCGAGCACACGCGCTTTACCGGCAAGCGGCTGGCCGAAGGCATCGAGGCGGGGCTTTACCTGTGCCCTTCCTGCAAGCGCGTACAAACCATCACGGGCAAAGGCGACCGTTTTGCGTGCAGTTGCGGGTTGCATGGCCGCTATACGGAATACGGTATGCTTGAAGGCGACGCCCTCCCCTTTTCCACCGTGACGCAATGGGACCTGTGGCAGACGGAAACCTTCTTTCAACGGGCGGCTGCCGCCTCAAACGACGAACCGCTGTTTGAGGACGCCGGGCAAAGGTTCTTCCGCCTGAGGCCGGATGAACAGCTGCTTGAAGAAGGAACGCTTCGGATGTATGGCGGCCGGTTTATGATCGGCGATCATTCCGTGAAGCTTTCGGACATTGTGAACCTCGCCATACACGGCCGGATGACGATCGTATTCAGCACGCACGACGGGCAGTATTATGAGCTGAGGTCCCTGATAGACCGCAGCGCGCCTAAATACGAGGTCGCCTGGCGGGCCTGCCTGGAGCGGGGACGCGCCGCGAATACATAACATCTCCGTTAAAACAGGCGTGATTGAACGCCTTCACTCACGTCTGTTTTTTATCCGGTATCGGTTAAGTGCGGCAACGGAAGCTGCTGAAATGCAAATCAAAGTAAGCCAGCATTTCTCTATAGATAGACCGTCTAAAACCTGGTGGCATTTTAAAAAATTCAGCAGATAAATTGACAATAAAACTTGGCATGCTATAATAAATGTGCCAAGTTTTATTGTCACTATTCTATTGAATGGAGGTCAGTATGAAAAAGGAAGAAGTATTGGAGAAAAGCAGAAACGAAAAAAAAGACGAAGGAAAAGAATTCATTTTTGATCAAGGCAGAAAAAGCGGCGTCATCGGCATGCTGATTATCTTCGTTATTTTGGCTGGTTTCAATCTGTACCATAACCATCAAGAAACTAATTTTGCGCTAATAGTCATGTTTTTTGGGTATCTGAGTTGTGAAAGTCTCGGGATATATCGTATCACGAAAAAGAAAATAGAATTATTGAAGCTCATAATAGGG
>DATMXR010000329.1:0-13905 GCA_035561315.1 Feifaniaceae bacterium | reverse complement strand
CGGTCAATGATCCCCTTCCAGCAGGTTTTCCGCGTACGCCTGCAGGCTGGAGAACGTCCTGACATTGGATGCGCGCGTGCTGATCTGGTCCCGCACGTAATCCGGCAGCATGTTGAAGTACTTCCACGCCTGCGCGTCGTTTTTGAGCAGGGCGTGCATATCCGAATAGCGTTGTTCCATTCACCTCACCTCGGTGGGTAGTTTGTGGCGGGAGCGCTTTGTTCATGCGAAAAAATGCAAAAGATAGGTATTGTGCCTTTCAAAATATAAATAAACCCACTTAGGGCTTCAAGGTATCGGCGCTTAGCGCGCCGACGGTTATTTTTTTGTTTTGGGGAAACTATGTTTCCCCAAAACCCTTCCTTTAGAACGCGAGCATCGAGAATGCAAGATGCAGTTCCAATGTATGAGGCGCTTCCCCGCCGAGAGCGCGTTGCCACAAGCAGCAATATAGATGCCTTTTTAATACGTTAAAAGAGGCGGGATCGCTCCCGCCTCTCATCGTTATTCCTGTTTTACGCGCCGTCCCCGGATTTTAGGCGCTTCTCCTCCCGCAGCTCCAACAGCGGCGGCTGGGTGCGCTCTATTGTCTCCCTGGTGATGGTGCAGCTTACGACGTCGCTCCTCGACGGGATGTCGTACATCACGTCCATCATGGCCTCTTCAAGTATCGCCCTTAAACCGCGCGCGCCGGTCTTCCGGTCGATCGCCTTCTGGGCGACGGCCTTTAGCGCCGCTTCGTCGAAGTGCAACTCCACGCCGTCCATTTCAAACAGGCGCCTGTACTGCCGCGCAAGCGCGTTCTTGGGCTCGGTCAGTATGGACAAAAGCGCCGCTTCGTCGAGCTGGTGCAGCGTGACGATGATCGGCATACGGCCCACGAACTCGGGGATCAGCCCGTACTTCAAAAGGTCTTCCGGCAGGATATCCCGGAGAATTGTACCGATGTCCTTTGTGGTGCTGCTCTGCACGTCCGCGCCGAAACCCATCAGCTTTTCGCCGGTGCGCTTCTTGATGATATCGTCTATGCCCGCGAAAGCGCCGCCGCAGATGAACAGGATGTTCGTGGTGTCTATCTGTATGAACTCCTGGTGCGGGTGCTTCCTGCCGCCCTGGGGGGGGACGCTGGCGGTGGTGCCTTCGAGTATTTTCAAAAGCGCCTGCTGCACGCCCTCGCCCGAAACGTCGCGGGTGATGGAGGGGTTCTCGCTCTTCCTGGCGATCTTGTCGATCTCGTCGATGTAGATGATGCCCTTTTCGGCGCGCTCCACATCATAATCGGCCGCCTGTATGAGCTTTAAGAGTATGTTTTCCACATCCTCGCCCACATAGCCCGCCTCGGTCAAAGAGGTGGCGTCCGCCATGGCGAAGGGGACGTTCAGTATTTTCGCTAATGTCTGCGCCAGTATGGTCTTGCCGCAGCCCGTAGGCCCCAGCATGATGATGTTGCTCTTCTGCAGCTCCACATCATCGCGAGAGGCGCCAGCGCCGATGCGCTTGTAGTGGTTGTATACGGCCACGGACAGCGCCTTTTTGGCCTGCTGCTGCCCGATGACGTACTGGTTGAGCGTATTCATGATTTCCTGCGGCTTGGGGACGTCGGAGAGGTCCACAGGCTGCGTGGCGGTATCCTCGTCAATGATCTCGCGGCAAAGCTCCACGCACTCATTGCAGATATACACGCCCGGGCCCGCGATGATGCGATGCACCTCATCCTGGCTTTTGCCGCAGAATGTGCACTTGACTGGGCCCTTATCATCATATTTCGGCATAAATTACCTACCTTCTGGGGGGAATAATCTGATCCACCAAGCCATAGGCGCGGGCCTGCTCGGCAGTCATGAAGTTGTCGCGCTCGGTATCGATGGTGATCTTGTCGAGCGGCTGGCCGGTACGGTTGGACAGTATCTCGTTGAGCGACTTTTTGATGGCGATCATGCGCTCCGCCTGGATCTGGATATCCGTGGTCTGGCCGCGTACGCCGCCGGACGGCTGGTGGATCATGATCTCGGCGTTGGGCAGCGCCTTGCGCTTGCCTTTCGCGCCCGCAGCCAGCAGGAACGCGCCCATGGACGCGGCCATGCCGATGCAGATGGTGGATACGTCGGCCTTGATGTACTGCATCGTATCATAGATCGCCATGCCCGCGGTAACGGAACCGCCGGGGCTGTTGATGTAGAGGCTGATGTCCTTGTCCGGGTCCTCCGCCTCCAGAAACAAAAGCTGCGCCACGATGAGGTTCGCCTCATCATCCGTCACCTCGCCGCCCAGGAACACGATGCGGTCCTTGAGCAGGCGCGAATAAATATCGTAAGAACGCTCGCCGCGATTGGTTTGTTCTACGACCATTGGGATTAAACTCATACCCGTTTTCCTCCTTACTATTTGTCTGTATTTTACGTCAAGGCGAAAACGATGCCGCCTGTTCCTTCAGGCTCCCGGGCTTACGCCCCGGCTTCTTCCTTGTCTTCCGCCTTTTCCACAAGTTTGGCGTTCGCAACGAGAAAATCAACCGTTTTCTGCACCGCGATACGCTCCTTGAAATACTCGATGTCCTCATCCTTGAGGGTGGCCTTGAATTCCTCAGCCTCCTTGCCCGCATGCCCGGCGTGATGCTCGATCTCATGCGCAAGCTCCTCTTCGGTGGCCTCGATATGCTCCGCCTTCAAAATGGCCTCAAGCGTCAGCTGCGCGCGCACGCGCTGCTCTGCTTCGGCGCGGTAGGTTTCGCGCAAGGTCCGCGGGTCCGTGCCCATGTACTGGCAATACTGCTCGAGGTTGAGCCCGGACATGGACAGCCGGTAGGCGATGTCCTGCAGCATGTAGTCCATCTGGCGCTCGGTCATGGCGGCGGGCACCTCAAACGTCGCGTTCTCCGCGGCGATTTTTACGGCCTCGTCCTCCATTTCCGATTTGGCGCGCTGGGCGTTGCGCTCTTCGAGCTGCTTGCGCTTGTCCGTGCGGAACGCTTCGAGCGTATCGAACTCGGAAATATCCTTTGCGAACTCATCGTCCAGCTCCGGAAGCTCCTTTTTCTGGATGCCCCGGATCTTTACGTGAAATACCGCCTCTTTGCCCTTTAACTCTTCGGCATGGTACTCCTCGGGGAAAGTGACGGTAATGTCCTTTTCCTGGTCCTTCTCCAAGCCCACAAGCTGCTCTTCAAAGCCGGGGATAAACATATGGGAGCCGATTTCAAGCGTCTGGTTCTCGGCGGTGCCGCCGTCGAACTTCACGCCGTCTACGCTGCCGGAATAATCAAGCAGGACGCGGTCCCCATCTTCCACGGGCCGCTCCATTTCCACATAGCGGGCTACCTTTTCGCGTTCCTGTTCAAGAATTGCATCAAGCTCAGAGTCTTTCACAGTATACGCTCTGTCTGTTATTTCTATACCCTTGTAAGCGCCCAGCAAAACCTCGGGACGGACGGCGACTTCTGCGGTGAACACAACGCCTTCGTCCTTGCCGATTTTCTCAATGGAGATTTCCGGGCGTTCCACAGGCTCGATGTTGTGTTCTTCCACGGCTTTATCGTAAGCGTCTCCATATACGAGTTCAAATGCGTCCTCATAGAATGCGCCTTCGCCGTACATAGTCTCGATCATTTTGCGCGGGGCCTTGCCCTTGCGGAAACCCGGCACATTAAAGCGCCCTTTGGACTTCACAAACGCCTCCTGCAGCGCCTCCGCGAACGCTTCCCTGCTTACTTCCACCGTAAGCTTTACCTTTTTATTCTCAAGTGTCTCAACGGTCGCCATTCTAGCCCTCCATATTCCTCTTATCGTGCAAAAAATCCGCACGTATAGCCATTATCCGAATTATCTTAGCACAAACGCGCATCGAATGCAACACAAGCGGAAATTGTTCGAAGCAGCGCCATAATTCCGCCGTTTCCCGTTTGACCGGCGGGAAGCTCATGTTCCTTTCTATGCGCCCATATCCGCATCCGTGCGCTCTATATTACCCCAAAAAGAGGCCCCAAAACACGGGAAGAATCCCCGCAATGAGGATTCTTCCCTGAAAAAGCCGCTTATTGCAGGGGAGTCATTACTCGCCCTTTTTCTCCCTGATGCTGGCCTGCGCCGCGGCGAGCCTTGCGATGGGCACGCGGAACGGAGAGCAGGAGACGTAGTTGAGCCCCAGCTTGTGGCAGAACTCTATGGTGGAAGGATCGCCGCCGTGTTCGCCGCAGATGCCCAGCTTAAGGTCGGGGCGCACGCTGCGGCCTTCGGCCGCGGCGATCTTCATCAGCCTGCCCACGCCCTCCTGGTCCACCTTTGCGAACGGGTCGCTTTCGAATATCTTCTTCTTATAATAGTCGTCCAGGAACTTGCCCGCGTCGTCGCGGCTGAAGCCGAACGTCATCTGGGAAAGGTCGTTGGTGCCGAAGGAGAAGAACTCGGCGGACTTCGCGATGCTGTCCGCCACGAGGGCGGCGCGCGGCACTTCGATCATGGTGCCGACCAGGTACCTGATGGCGACGCTGCGTTCCTTCATGACCTGCTGCGCGGTCTTGTCCACGAACTCCTTGACATACTGGAGCTCCTTGACGTCGCCCACGAGCGGGATCATGATCTCGGGCACGATATCGAGGCCGGTCTCTTCGCGGACCTCGATGGCGGCCTCTATAATGGCGCGCGCCTGCATTTCCGCGATCTCGGGGTAGGTAACGGCCAGGCGGCAGCCGCGGTGGCCGAGCATGGGGTTGAGCTCGTGGAGGTTCGCTACCGTGAGCTTAAGCTCCTCGAACGTCAGGCCCATTTCCGCCGCCAGCGCCTTGATGTCGGCGTCCGCGGTGGGCAGGAACTCATGCAGCGGGGGGTCCAGCAGGCGGATGGTGACGGGGTAGCCCTTCATCGCCTTGTAGATGCCCTTGAAATCCGAGCGCTGCATGGGCAGGAGTTTATTGAGCGCCTTGCGGCGGCTCGCCTCGTCCTTCGATACGATCATCTCGCGCATGGCGGGGATGCGGCCCTCTCCAAAGAACATGTGCTCCGTGCGGCACAGGCCGATGCCCTCCGCGCCGAACTTGATGGCCTGCTCCGCGTCATGCGGGGTATCCGCGTTGGTGCGGACCTTGAGCCTGCGCGCCTCGTCCGCCCAGCCCATGATGGTGGCAAAGTTGCCGGAAACGGCGGCTTCCACTGTGGGGATCTTTTCGCCGTAGACATTGCCGGTGGAACCGTCCAGGGAGATCCAGTCGCCTTCCTTTATGGTGAGGCCGCCGGAGGTGGTGAACACATGGTCCTTTTCCCTGACCGAGATCTCGGAGCAGCCGGCCACGCAGCAGGTGCCCATGCCGCGCGCGACGACCGCCGCGTGGGAGGTCATGCCGCCGCGGGCGGTCAAAATGCCCTCGGACGCGTACATGCCCTCGATATCCTCGGGAGAGGTCTCCAGACGCACAAGCACGGCCTTTTCGCCGCGCTTTGCGGCTTCCATGGCGTCGGCGGCGGTGAAGTATACGCGGCCGCAGGCGGCGCCGGGGGAAGCGGGCAGGCCGTGTGCAATCGCCTTGGCCTTCTTGATGGCGGAGGTCTCAAACGTGGGATGGAGCAGCGCGTCGAGGGAGCGCGGGTCGATCTTTAAGAGCGCCTCTTCCTTGGTAATCATGCCTTCGTTCACGAGGTCCACGGCGATCTGCAGGGCGGCGGCCGCCGTGCGCTTGCCGTTTCTTGTCTGGAGCATGAAAAGCTTGCCGCGCTCAATCGTGAACTCCATGTCCTGCATGTCGCGGTAATGATTTTCCAACGTCTGCGCGATCTTGTTGAACTGCGCGTACACCTCGGGCATGCCGCTTGCAAGCTCCGCGATGGGGGACGGCGTGCGGATGCCCGCCACGACGTCCTCGCCCTGCGCGTTCATCAAAAACTCGCCGTAAAGCTTGTTTTCACCCGTGGAGGGGTTGCGGGTGAACGCGACGCCGGTGCCGGAATCGTTGCCCATGTTGCCGAACACCATCGCCTGTACGTTGACGGCGGTGCCCCAGTCGGAGGGGATGTCGTTCATGCGGCGGTATACGATGGCGCGGGGGTTGTCCCAGCTGCGGAACACCGCCTGCGCGGATTCAAGCAGCTGCACCTTGGGGTCCTGCGGGAACTCGTGGCCCTTTTCCTCCAAATACAGCTTCTTATAGCGCCTGACGACCTCCTTGAGGTTGTCCGCGGTGAGCTCGGTATCCAGCTTGCAGTTGTTTTCGCGCTTAACCTCGTCGAGTATTTCTTCGAACTTGGATTTTTCGACTTCCATGACGACGTCGCTGAACATCTGGATGAAGCGGCGGTAGCTGTCGTACGCGAAGCGCTCGTTGCCGGTGAGCGCGGCCAGGCCCGCGACGGTTTCGTCGTTGAGACCCAGGTTCAGTATGGTGTCCATCATGCCCGGCATGGAAGCGCGCGCGCCGGAGCGCACGGAAACAAGGAAGGGGTCCCTGACGTCGCCGAACTTTTTCCCGGCGACCTTCTCAAGCTCCGCTACGGCCTTGAACACCTGCTCCAGGATATCTTCGCCGATGCGCTTGCCGTCCTCATAGTACCGCGTGCAGGCTTCCGTGGTGATGGTAAAGCCGAACGGAACGGGAAGGCCCAGCCCCGTCATCTCCGCAAGGTTCGCGCCCTTGCCGCCCAGAAGGTTGCGCATCTGTGCGTTGCCCTCGCTGAAAAGATAAACGTACTTGTGTGCCATGTAATACCCTCCTATATCAAATTTTTATTTGAAAGCAATCGGTATGAAACCATATTTGCAAACCCGGCTAAATCCTGTAAAAGCGCCGCCGGCGCTGCATTTGGCGCATTTCATTATACCCCGTCCCTCATCAGAATGCAACGGAAAACTCATTAAAATGCAGGAAATCCTGCATGCCGGGACATGGCCTTACAGCAGCGCCCGAAGCGCCGAAAGCGGCTTGTTTTCCCGCTCCAAAATGGCGGCGCAGTAGTCCTCCAGGATGATAAAAAGCTCCTGCCGGACGGCATGCGGCAGGCGCACGCGGTCCATGTCCGCGTCCTCGAGAAGCAGCATGCGCCGCATGGCCTCGAGCGTCAGGCCGGACACGCTTTCTCCAATGTTTTCCCGCCGGGCGCAATTGATACAGATTGCCCCGCCCGACGGCGCGTGGAACATGAGCTCTCCGTGCGTCCGGAGGTCCGTTTCGCACAGCGCGCAGGACGTGACGGCGGGCCGGAAGCCGATCGCCCCAAAATAGCGGGAAACAAAGCACAGCGCAATGTCGGCAGGCTCGCTTTCCCCGTAGCAGAGAAAGCTCAGGCAATGGTACAAAAGCGAGAACAGTTCCGCGTTGGGCTCTCTCTCCTGCACGCCGAGGCCGGAGAGCGAAAGCATGACGTTCGCCGCCGTGAATTTATTGATATCCTCCCGCAGCGGGTAGAACGTTTCCCGGATATCGCACTGGTCCACAATGAAGCGGTCCTTGGAGGAGAATAATTGGTATTCCCCGAACACGAACGGCTGGGCGCAGGCAAGCAAAGGGCTTTTCTGCCTGCGGCAGCCCCTCGCTTTTGCGTCGACACGGCCCATTTCCCTTGTAAAAAGGGTGAGTATCCTGTCGTTTTCCCTGTAATTGGTATAGCGCGTAACGATACCCGTCACCGTAAGAAATGCCATATCCCCCGCCTCTTCGCCAACAATGCCCGGGAAATACCCCGGGCAAAACATCCGCTGCCTGCGCCCTTTTGGGCCAACCATTATTGCTCCCGGAAACTTTCCTCCTTTGTGCGCATGGCACGGTACGTCAGGTAAGCGCCGACCGCCCCCGTTTCCGAAAATTCGCGCCAGGCGCGCTGCGCATCCCGTTTTTTGCTTTTCGCCATAAAGAAATGCACCCCTTATTTTTGTGGAATATCCTCTAGTGTGCCACAGGAAGCGCAAACCCATGAAATGCAATTTCCGGCAAAAGCGTGATGGGACAGCGCCAGGGCAATTCATACGGGAATCCGTTTTCAATCAATATAGACCCTGTAAGGGATGGCCTTCGGCGTCCCGCCGTAATCCAAATTCCCCTCATTTCCAAGGGTACCGCCTGCTTATGCGGCCCCAGCGTATGCCGAGGGGCATCCCCTACAAATACGCGGATTTGCGGCGGGGAGAAAAGCCATGCATTGTGCGTCTCTCCCTCAGCCGGCTTTCAGCCGACAGCTCCCTCGTCAGAGGGAGCCGAAAAAACAATACTTATTCGTACCCGAGCTCCTTCAACGCGTTCGGGCTGTTGCGCCAGTCCTCCCGGACTTTGACATACAATTGAAGGTTGACGCGCGTGCCCAGCATCCATTCCATATCCCGCCGCGCCGCCTCGCCTATCCTTCTGAGCATCGCGCCCTTGTGGCCGATGAGTATGCCCTTGTGGCTCTCGCGCTCGCAGTAGAGGGTGGCCCATATGTCCGTTAAATCCCCGTCCGGGCGCAGCGCCATTTTATCCACTTCCACGCCGACGCCGTGGGGCACTTCCTCCCTGAGAAGCAGCAGCGCCTTTTCCCGGACCAATTCGGCGCACAGCGTGCGCTCCGGCACGTCCGTCACCATATCCTCCGGGAAGTACTGCGGCCCTTCCACCAGGTAAGCGCGCAGCAGGGCTTCGAGCTTTTCCACCCCCGCGCCCGTCTCCGCGCTGATGCGCAGGATAGGGGAAAAGCAGCCCGCTTTTTCCAAAAACGCTTCCGCTGCCTCCGCCTGGGCGAGCGAGCAAATGTCGATTTTATTGATCAGCCCGATTTTGGGCGCCTTCGCTTCCTTCAGCCGCTCCACTAACGCCTCGTCCCGTTCCCGCAGGCCGTTGACGGGGTCCACGAGGTAGAGGATGGCCTCCACCTCGTCCAGCGCGGAATAGGCCGTGCGGCGCATGTATTCCCCGAGCCGGTTCTTGGGCGACGCCACGCCGGGGGTATCCAGGAATACGATCTGGTACCCTTTGCGCGTCAGCACGCCGGTGATGCGGTTGCGCGTGGTTTGCGCGCGCGGGGACACGATGGCGATCTTCTGGCCGACCAGCCGGTTCAACAGCGTGGACTTGCCCACGTTGGGGCAGCCGATGATGGAAACGAAGCCGCTTAAGAAGGACGTCATTTCATTGCCTCGGGCGTGAATGCGTGGGGCAGCAGCTCGCCCAGCGCGTAGATCTGGAACTTGCCGCCGCGGTTGGCGCAGATGACCGGCATGTCCGGGTCGCAGAACTCCACGAGCACCTGTCTGCAAACGCCGCAGGGCAGCGTGGTCTGCTCGCCGGAGGAAATGACGGCCAAGGCCTCGAATTTGCGCTCGCCTTCGGATACCGCCTTATATAGCGCGGTGCGCTCGGCGCAGTTGGTGGGGGAGAACGACGCGTTCTCGATGTTGCAGCCCAGGTAGTAAGCGCCGGATTCGCCCTTGAGGCACGCGCCCACGCGGTAGCCGGAATAGGGCGCGTAGGAGCGGTCCATCGCCTCGTTGGCCATGCGCAGCAAATTCTTGATCTCCAGGTCATGTATCGTCCGTTTCATCTTGGTACTCCCATCCTTTCCAGTATGGCTCTTTGCCGTTCGAGCATGTATGTTTCCTCATGTTTTTCCATGTGGTCGTATCCGAACAGGTGCAGCGCGCCGTGCACCGTTAAAAACGCAAGCTCCCGGGTAAGGCTGTGCCCGTACTCCGCCGCCTGCTCCTTCGCGCGTTCCGGGCAGAGAACGATGTCCCCCCAGAACCCGTCGGGCGGGGTCTCCCCCGGCTCCGCCGCGGGAAAGCTTAAAACGTCCGTCACGCGGTCCACCGCGCGGTGCTCCAGGTTGAGCGCGCGGATCTCCTCCGGCGTCACGCAGTACAGCGCAAGCGCTCCGCGCTTTTTTTCCATATCGAACGCCGCGTCCGCGGCGGCGCGGATGAGCGCGAGCTCCGCTTCGCCGAGCGTGCCGGTCTCGTCAAAAATACTGTGGACGCCGTGCATCAGTTTTCCCCCGCGCGGTTCAGTTCCGGATACGCGATGCGGTCATGCATCAGCCCGTTGAACGTGCGCAAAAAGCTCTGCTCTATGACGGAGATCTCCCGGAAGTTGAGCGGCGAGGCGGAAAGCTGCCCGTCGTCCATTTTCCCCTTGATGATGCGGTCCACCGTCTCCTCCACGTCCTCGCGGGAGGGGTTTTCCATGGCGCGCACCGCCGCCTCGCAGCTGTCCGCCAGATGGACGATGGCGCTTTCCTTTGTGGAAGGCCGCGCGCCCGGGTACCGGAAATTTTTCTGCGCCGGGGGCTTGCCGCTTTCCTTTGCCGCCTTGTGGTAAAAGTACGCCACCAGCGAGTTTCCGTGGTGCTCAAACGCGATCTGCACCACGGCGGCGGGCATCTTGTGCTTGTTGAGTATGACGACGCTGTCCTTCTGGTGCGCGAGTATGATCGCGGCGCTTTCTGACGCGGGCAGCGTATCGTGGACGTTCTCGCCGGGCTTCTGGTTCTCCTTGAAGTACAGCGGCCGCCTGAGCTTGCCCACGTCGTGGTAATACGCCCCCACGCGGGCAAGCAGCGCGTCCGCGCCTATGGCCTCCGCGGCGCTCTCCGAGAGCGCCGCCGTCATCATGGAATGATGATACGTGCCGGGCGCTTCCGTCATGAGCTGCCTTAAAAGCGGATGGTTGGCGTTAGACAGCTCCGCAAGCCGCGCGCTGGTGGCGACGTCGAACAGGTTTTCCCACAGGGAAAGGGAGCCCACCACCAGCACGGCGGATATGGTGGAGCTTCCCACCGCCCACGCCGCCGCGATCAGCGTATCGACGGCGCTGCGCCCCGCCATGACATAGGCCGCGACGGTGACGAGCGCCGCGGCTGCGCCCGAAAGCGCGCCCGCCGCGATGATGGAGCCGCGCTTCTGGTTGCTGCGCAGCGCGAATACGGCCACCTGGCCGCCGACGAGCATGGAAACGGCGAGCGTCATCGCCTCAAATCCCATCAGGGCCTCGCCCTGCCCGCCCGCCATAACGCCCAGGCAGACGGCGATGAGCACGTTTGCCGCCATGGCGGTCGTGCTGTCGAGCAGCAGCGCGATGAACATGACGCCGACAAGCCCCGTGGTCACGCGCGGGTCGAGCGCATGGAGCGCGACAGCTAACAGTGCCGACGCCGCGAGAGAAAACGCGAGTATCAGCGTTGATTTCTTATTGTACAGCACTTTGGGGTTGTAGAACAGCAAAAAAACAGCGAAGCTTGCAAACAAAAATATGAAAAGCAGCGCGAGGCCGACCCGCAGCCGGACATCCGCGCCCGCCTGCTGCACAAGCTCCAGCTCCCGCAGGAGCTTGAACTGCTGCGCGGTCAGCTGCTCCCCTTTGTGGACGATGACCTCGCCCCGCTTGACGATGACGGGCTGCACGCTCTCCGCGGCAAGCTCGCGGGCGCGGGCGGTCGCTTCCTCGTCCACCACGAACGTGGGCTGCAGGTATGTGTCAAAAAGCTTTTTGCCCACGGCCTTCAAAGTATCGGGCAAAGTGGTGGCGTTCAATTCCTGGATGTACGCGGTCTTTCGCGCCGGAAGCGCGCGCTCCTCCAGGCCGCTTTTGAGCGCCGTGGTGAGCTTGGACAATACCGCGTCCTGCAAGCGCAGCAGCTCGCTTTCCTTCGCGCTTAAAATCTGCCAGCCCTCGTCCTGAGTCAGCGTCACGGGCAGCCCCGAAAGCAGCCCGTCCAATTCCTGTACGCTGAGCGCGCTCTTCCACTGCTCCGCGGTAAGCCCGGTGGTTCCGGCCGCGGGCTGTCCCTTCGATACAAGCAGCGCCTGCGCGCTTTGGCGCATTTCGTCCGCCTGCGCAAAGAACGCGGCGGCGCCCGACGTATAGGTTTCAATGAGCGCCGAATCCAGCCGGTATACGGCCTTTGTGGCCTCCCGCGCGGCGTCCTTGAGCGTTTCGGTCGCGGTTTTATCCTCCACGCTGCGCGGCGCTTCTATGGTTTCGGGCGCAACCATGCCCGCCATGATATCGTAGCGCTTAGGCGAAAGCACGGCAACGGCGCATCCGTAAAAGAGCACAAGCACGAGCGCAAGCGAAAGCACACTCAAAAGCCCGACGCGCTCCCTGCCATCCTCTTTTTTGCCCATTTGTACCTCCTTAGCCCGAACGTCCCCGGCAAATAATCCCCCGCGGGGCGCCTTCCCGTTTTGCTCTAACGGTCAGCTCTTTTTCCGTTCGTACGCGCGGATGATGCGCTGCACCAGGTCGTGCCGTACGACGTCCTTGTGCGAAAGATATATCTCGGCGATGCCCTCCACGCCTTCGAGCACGCCCAGCGCGTGCACAAGGCCGCTTCTTCTGTCCTGCGGGAGGTCGATCTGCGTGATATCCCCTGTGACCACCACGCGGGAGCCTTCGCCGAAACGGGTCAAAAACATCTTCATCTGCTCGATGGTGCAGTTCTGCGCCTCGTCGAGAATGATGTAGGCGTTGTTGAGCGTGCGCCCGCGCATGTAGGCAAGCGGGGCCACCTCCACAGCACCCCGTTCCATCAGCCCCCGGTAGGTTTCGTTGCCCAAGAAGTCGTTGAGCGCGTCATGCAGGGGCCTAAGGTACGGGTCCACCTTGTTCTGGAGATCGCCGGGCAAAAACCCCAGCTTTTCCCCCGCTTCCACGGCGGGGCGCGTCAATATGATACGGTCCACCTCTTTGTTTTTAAACGCAAGCACCGCCATGGCGACCGCAAGGTAGGTCTTGCCCGTGCCCGCGGGGCCCACGCCGAACACGAGATCGTATTCCTTGAGCGCCTGCACATACCGCTTTTGCCCTAACGTCTTGCATTTGATCTGGCGGCCCTTGTTTGTGATGGCGATGACGTCGCCCATGATCTGCTCGATCAGGTCCGCGTTGCCGTCCTTCGCGAGATCCACCGCATAGCGGATGCGCCCGCGGTTGATGGGCTCCCCCTTCCGGAGCATCTGCTGGAGCTTTTCCAATACCACCCGGCAAAGCTCCACGTCCTCCGTATTTCCCTCTATTTTGATGCAATCGGAGGGCGTGCTGATGCGCGCCCCCGTTTCCGCCTGCAAAATATCCAAGTTTTCATCAAACACGCCGAACAGCTTGATCTGCTCGTCCATCGACTGTACCGGCAAAAACGCCTCGGACTTGAGCGGCGCGCGCGCCGGGGTCTCTTCCAACAGGTTCAGTTCTTCCAAATACCGCACTGCCTTTCGTTATTACTACTGCCTAGTCTATCCCGCCGGAAGCGAAAAACTGCGTCAGGACCCGTACATCGGCTTTACGACGCCGATCTGCTCGAGCGTGCAGACCGCCACGACCGCGTGGATGCCGCCATCCTCCAATACGGCGGATTCGCTCACCTTTTTGATGATCTGCGCTTCTTTTGGCACCTGCTCGAGCGCGGCGAGTTCGGCCCGGAACAGCGCCTCCGCAACGACCTGGTCCGCCTCCGCCGGGACCTGCTGCATGGTCAGCTCGTACCGCACGCCGTTTCTGACGTTCAGCGGGAGTATCAGGCCCCGCTGCGCGGATTCTTTTATGACTTCTTCCTCAAATTGTTTAAAGCCGCTTTCGGTCCTGAACAGCGGAAGCCCCGCGATCTCGATCACGCGGAACGGCTCGCTTTGCCCGCTCCTTAACAGCTGCTCTTCCGTACAGGGGAGCGTAACGGAGGACGTATACCAGACCTGCGCCAGCGCCTCCCCTTCGGCGAACACATACATCGGCTCTGCCGCGCCCTCGCGCGTGATGTCGCCGCGTATGAGGATATCCCCCGCGCGCACCGCGTCCCCGGGCTTGACGTTCGATTTGCCCGAAAGCGGGGTGACCTTTTCTATAATGCCGTCCTTTTTTGCCACCACGTCGGAGGGCTTGCTTTTGTCCGGCCGCGGCGGTATGGGTTCCGCCTCCACGATCTGCAGCGTCAGTATGATGCCGTCCATCCTTGCGCCCGCCCACGC
>DATMXR010000328.1:0-2534 GCA_035561315.1 Feifaniaceae bacterium | reverse complement strand
CAGACAAAAAACTTTCAGGGATTGTCGAAGGCTGGCAGACCCATAGCCCCGCAATCGCGTGCTTCATGGCTCCTCCGCTGATTTTGAAAATTTGCATTTGATGAGATGGGCGTACGGATACGGGGAAAGCCGTTCCGGATGCTCTACAAATTCCTGTTCGTCGAAAACGGCGATGGGACCGTCGCTGAATACCGATTGGTAGAGAACGATCTCCTTGTCCGGTTCGATCTCAACGGGTTGGAACATTTGCGCAAAGCCCCGCCCGCCGCTGATGTAGTTGGCATTCGGCTCGCTGGCGGAGGACATGCCTTCGAGCGAGAACCTCCAACGGTAATCCGGCGTATGGGAAATGAAAATTGCAAGCGTGCCCGTGTGTTCCGCTTCCGTTTCTTCGGGGACCATGCCGAATCCCCCGGCGTGCGGATCGATCAGGACGCCGTCCTTGTAGATTTCCACCCAGAAGTCTATCCGGCGGTATTCCTTATCCGCTTTGTAAGAGAACAGATAAATCTCCTGGTCCGTGCCCGAAAGCAGGCCGATCAATTCCTTCTCCTTTTTCGTGAGCGCTTTTGGGCCGATGCTGTTGTGCGCGGGCTTTGATTCAAATACCGGGACTTCTTCCATCAAACCGCACGACGTCAGCAGGAAGCATGCGGCGCAAAGAAACAGAACGGTTATGCGTTTGACAGCTGTCATTTCCGCCTCCTTTGAGAGATGCTGATAAAAAGTGCCTCGTTTTATTGTAATAGGCAGCCTGTGAAAAACCAATAGCAAAACTATAAACTTTTGGCTAAAGCGCCGCCTGATCCCTGCCGGCAAAAAGACAAAGCCATACGCCGAGAAGCGGCAAACAGCACAGGAATATGGAGCGGTTGCCGAATACGCGCACGGCGCGGGCGCAGACGAGCGCGCCCAGGCAGAACACCGCGATGACGGCAAGGTATTTGCGCGCCCGGCTTCCCGCGGCTTTGTCCTTATCGATACGGTACGAGGCCCCGTTTTCCACCGCCTGCCGGAGGTTGTTGGTGCACATGGTGGTGGCGTAGCCCATGCCGTGCAGGCGGCTGAAGCTTGCCACCTGCACCGCGCACACGAAGGACACCGTGATGTTGACGATACCGTCCGGTATCGCCGCGGGCAGGGAGCCGATGATGATTAGAATAAAGAACTCCGCCAGCACGGAAATCTGCCGCCAGTGGACGTTGCGGGCGGTCACAAACCGGCGCTTTAGAATGTCCGTCACAAATATGCCGAGCGCGAACGCGACGATGGGGATGACGTAGTAGCCCGCCTTCGTCCATTCGCCTTCGGCCAGGCTGATAAACAAAAGCACCATGTTCCCCGTCTGGGCGTTCGCGAATACGCCGCCGTGCAGCAGGTAGGTGTAGGCGTCCAAATATCCGCCTACAAACGCAAGCAAAAGTCCTACCGGCATGGTCTCGGGCACGGGAATCGTTCGGTTCTGTATTTCCATATAATTCCTATGATGGGCGGGGAATGCTTTCCCGTTGACATCCTTCAAAAAACAGCCGCCGGAATTCCGGCGGCTGCAAAGGTACGATATGGGTTTATCTCTTGGAGAACTGGGGCGCGCGGCGCGCGGCCTTGAGGCCGTACTTTTTGCGCTCCTTCATCCTCGGGTCGCGGGTCAGGTAACCGGCCTTTTTGAGGGCGGGCCTGAGCTCGGGGTTGGCGATGAGCAGCGCGCGGGCGATGCCGTGGCGGATCGCGCCCGCCTGGCCGGTGGTGCCGCCGCCGATGACGTTGACTTTGACGTCATACTTTGAAAGCGTGTCCGTGAGCACCATTGGGGCGCGCACGATCATCTTGAGCGTTTCGAGGCCGAAATATTCCTCCACGTCGCGCTTGTTGACGGTGATGTTGCCGGAACCGGGAAGCAGACGAACGCGGGCGATGGATTTCTTGCGCCTGCCGGTGCCGAGATAGTGAACCTGTGCCATTTGCGTCTTCTCCTTCCTTCTTATTTGAGTTCCAGCGCCTGGGGCTTCTGCGCCGCGTGCTGGTGTTCCGCGCCTTTATAAACGCGGAGCTTGGTGAGCATCTGGCGGCCGAGAGGGCCCTTGGGCATCATACGGCGAATCGCCTCATACACGGCGAATTCCGGTTTGGTCTCCAAAAGAGTCCGGTAGGTGACTTCTTTGAGGCCGCCGGGATAGCCGGTGTGGCGGTAATATTTTTTCTGGTCCAGCTTCTTGCCGGTGAGCACGACTTTGTCGGCGTTTACAATGATTACATGGTCGCCGGTGTCGACGTGCGGCGTGTATATAGGCTTATGCTTTCCCCTGAGTATTGCGGCAACCTGGGAGGACAGACGGCCGAGTACCATGCCTTCTGCATCCACAACATACCAATCCCTCTGGAGAGACTCGCCTTTTGCCATATAGGTTTTCATGGCGTCCTCCTAAACGAAAATATCAGAATGTCGATGTGGCTCTGGTGACGCTTGTACGTCTTGCTTCCGGGGCTGTGGCCGCATGACGCCTACTTTACCGAACACACCTGAAACAGTGTAG
>DATMXR010000327.1:0-17554 GCA_035561315.1 Feifaniaceae bacterium | reverse complement strand
CGGCAGGACGGAGAACCCCACCTACGAGGACGTCTGCCGCAGGGATACCGGCCACGCCGAGACCGTAAAGGTGGAATATGATAAAGATGTCCTGCCCCTGGGGTTTTTGCTGGAACTCTACTATGAGGCGGTCGACCCGCTCTCCCTCAACCGGCAGGGCGGGGACGCGGGCACGCAGTACCGCACCGGCATTTATTATGCGGACGAAGCCGACCGCCCAGAAATCGAGCGCTCCTTAAGCGGCCTCAAAGCGCGGCTCGGGCGGCAGCCCGCCATAGAGCACGGGCCGCTTTTAAACTTCTATCCCGCGGAGGAATACCACCAGCTGTACCTGGATAAAAACCCCGGCGGCTACTGCCACATCGGCATGAATAAAATCAAAATGGCGGCGGAGGCCAGGGTCAACCCGGCGGATTATCCCGCCGCCGGGGAAGAGACGCTCAAAAGTACGCTCTCCCCGCTTTCCTATGAGGTCACGCAGCACGCCGCGACCGAGCCGCCCTTTCAAAACCGGCATTGGGACAATTTTCGGGCAGGCGTCTACGTGGATATCACGTCGGGGGAGCCGCTGTTCGCCTCCACGGATAAATTCGAAAGCGGCTGCGGCTGGCCCAGCTTTAGTAAACCCATCGACCCGTTCGTGGTCAGGGAATTTGAGGACAATTCCCTCTCCCGGCGCCGCATAGAGGTAAAAGGCCGCGCGGGCGGCGCGCACCTGGGGCATGTGTTCCCTGACGGCCCGCAGGAACTGGGGGGCTTAAGGTACTGCATCAACAGCGCGGCGCTCCGTTTTGTGCCCAAGGCGGAGATGGAGCGGGAGGGCTACGGCTACCTGCTGCCGCTTCTGGAGGGGCAGGAGGAGCCCGATCCGCCCCAAAAATAGATTGGTATATTTTCCAAAAAACCATTTGACAACCATGTATGGATATACTATACTGTGAGTACTTAATGGAGTAATCTGTTAAGCGTGATAAAGGCAAAGTCGGTGAAAGCCGGTGACGCAAAGCTAAAGGGCCTACCGGTCGTATTGACCCAAGGCAGCCAGTTGCCGCATCAATCATGCAATATGCCAGTTTGGCATGTTTTGGATGTTTGGCAGCTGACCCTTCGGGTTGGCTGCTTTCTTTTTTATATGTTGGCGTTTGAGAAAATATCGATTTTAAAGGCGGTGGCATGCAGATGCGCCATACGAACGACGTTTGCGTCTATTCAAAAAACGGGGATATGGTAACGGGGGGATACAAGGGTATCCGGCGTGGTATACGCGCCCAAGGGGAGCATCACACTGCAAGGGAATAATACCCAATTCTACGGGAGCCTGATCGTATATCGGCTTACCGGGATACCAGCGAACCTTGTGGCGCGGGCGCCGGATATACTGCCCGAAGTTTTTGGCCAAGCGAAGAAAAAGTTCGCTTGATTCGCTAAAGTTCGGAGCTGTTTGTAACGATATAGTAAAAAGAACAAAAAACGTCCAGTTTATCCCGCGAATGGGACGCCCGCCGGGCCCGCAAGGCCCGCGGCGATGAAAAAAGTGTACAAGTTCAGCAAACCTGCCGAAAGGCAGCGACGCAAAGCTAAAGGGCCTAAAGGCGTACGCCTAAGGCAGCCAGTTGCCGCTTTTCCCATGTTCCGTGGCGGGACCGCCCCGGGGCATATGAAACAGTTTTGGCAACTGCAAGGTAAAAAGCGGTTGCCATTTTTCTTTTCAGCTCCCAACGGAAAGGGCCGTTACGTTACGGCCCGGCCTGAACATAACGGCGTATTTAGGAAAGGCGGTGATACGGGATGCGCAGGATATGCGCATCAAAGGGTTAACTTCAGTTTTGCGGGCAGGGCGATCCCCCGGCCTCCCACACGGGCGGACGCAAACAGTAGGCCCGCAGCCGATGCAAGGCGCCGGCATTTGCCTTTTTGCGCCGGGTAGAAGGGCTTTACGTACACAGGTAAGCCTCGCCGCCAAAGAAATTCGGCGGCAAAACGTGAATCCCCCGGAGGGTCCGGGACGGAAAAAGAGTACTACAAAAGTCATCTTCCCGATAATGGCAAGCCAGCCGAAAGGCTGTTACGCAAAGCTACAGGGTCTAAAGGCGGTATCCCGCCCATGACAGCCAGCTGCCGAATGAAGCCGCGCTTTTGTTTGCGTCTTTGTCATCCTTCTCTAAAAACGGATGCAGCGCGAAACACAAAGAGGCCGCTATTCGGAAACCCGAATGGAGGCTTTTCTTTGTTTCAAAGCAAAGAAAAGCTTCTTTGGCTAAACCAACAAGGAGGCCCGATATGGCGATACCCGTATATGCATTGATCGGCGCGCTTCTGGCAATCCCCACCCGGGCGCTTGCCACAAAGCTGGTCCGTGACCGCCAGGGGGAACCCTGCGAGAGCCGCGTGTTAAGCGGGACATACTCCGCAGAGGCATGGGTATTCGTATGCGCGTTGGGCTGGGCGCTCATCGCCGCCGCCAATCAGACGGCGGGGGTGGTTCGGTTGATCCAATTTGTTTGCGTGTTTGAGATCCTGCTGTGCTTAAGCGCGGTGGATCTTGTGACCCGCCGCATCCCCAACGAACTCTTAGCCGCCTTGCTGCTCGTGTTTATCGCGGGCGAGGCCGCGGGAGGAAGCGGAGTGCAGGGGCTCAAAAGCAAACTGTTGGGTGCGCTCGTCGCGGCCGTCGTGTTCGTGCTCCCATCCAAGGCGGGCATGGACATCGGCTGGGGGGATATCAAGTATGCGACGGTCATCGGGCTGGGCCTCGGCATCGTCGGGTTCTTGCAGGTGACGGCGGTGATGGCGCTCGCTTTGGGCGCGTATGCCGTCTACCTGTACGCTTCCCGCCGGGGCACCGTCAAGTCCTTTGCCGCGATCGGCCCCTACCTTTCCCTGGGCGTGATGAGTACGTTGGTGTTTCCGGTGTTGCAAACGGTACTGCACTAACTATTTTAGAGAAGGAGTGAAGCCATGAAAAAACTCATCGAAATCCTCAAGGATGAAAACGGCCAGGGCATGGTAGAATACGGCCTCATCCTTGGATTGATCGCGATTGCGGCAATTACGGTGTTGATTGCGCTCGGGCCCCGCTTCGCCGGTATATTCAACGGCGCGAACGACACGCTCAACGAGCAGGGCTTTGGGGCGATCGACAGCGAGCCCGTGGTGGACTGACAAGAAGCTTCCATATGAATGAAAGCTGCCGCCCGCTATTTTGGCGGGCGGCAGAACTTTTTAAGCCGGAAGAGCGCCCATGCGTACGCGGGAAAGAAAAAGCGCATATCGGGAGCGCGGTCAAGCCCTTGTGGAAACGTCCTCTCCGCCGTGCAGGGCATGGCGCTTAGGCCGGGCACGCTCACCGTCATATGATAGGCACCTCACCGTCACCATCATCAGCGTGACGGATACGTTCAAATAGTATTTTAAATGCCCAAAAGGGCTTACAAAACTGGATCAGGCAGGTGGAACTATGAAGTATGCAATTCTGTATTCGGACGGCAACGCGCTTGCGCGCGTCCGCGTGGCGGACCGGTTCTTTCGCCGCCTCAAAGGGCTGATGGGCGAGCGGGATATCAAGGAAGGGCTGCTGCTGCATCCGTGCGCGCAGGTCCATACCTATTTCATGCGCGAGCCCATCGACGTGGTGTACCTGGATAAGCTTGGCCGCGTGCTGTCCGTGGAGGAAGCGATGGAACCCGGGCGCATGGGTTTTTATATCCACGGCTGCGCAAGCGTGCTGGAGCTGCCCGCCCACCGCTGGAAACAGCTTGGCTGCTCGGAGCAGGTGCGCATCGTGGAAGTGGGGAGGCTGGAGAATGGACAGGCGATCGGCTGAAACGCCAAAGAGAAGGGGACCGCGTCAGCGGCGGAGGGATTCCCTCTGAAAGCGTATGCGGAGGGGGATTGTAGGGCGCGTCGCCCCGGCGCGCCGTTTTCCGGATGCGGCGCCTTGAAAAAAATAACCGTCGGCGCTGTAAGCGCCGATACCTTAATAGCATAAGCAAGCTTATTGTTAGTTTGGGCAGGTATATACCTGCCTGTTTTATTTGCTTTTCCATCTGGCGCAAAGGCGCGGCTTGCGGTATTGTAGGGAAAAGGATTGGGAGGGATCATCCATGAGGTATACGGCGCTGGAGCGGGAGTCCATATTCGGGTGCAGAGTCAGCCACGCGTTTTATCAGCACGAGCGGCAGCCGGACGCGCTCACGGTGCTGTTCCCCGGCCGCGGCTATACCGCGGGGATGCCGCTGCTCTATTATGCCGGTATGGCCGCCTATGAAAAAGGCCTTGACGCGCTCGGCCTGGAATACGGGTTTTTTAAGGCGGGCAAGCCGTTTGCGGCGGAGGATGTCGGCCCGTTTGTGGAAGAGCTTGTTTCAACGCTCCGGGCGGCGGGCGCGTTACACTACCGGACGCTGTATTTTGTAAGCAAAAGTCTCGGCACCGTGCTGGCGGGCGCGGTAAAGTCTGCGCTCGGGCACCCCGACGTCAGGCAGCTGTTTTTGACGCCGGTGGAGCCTACGCTCCCGTACATGCTCGGAACAAAGGCAACCGCCGTGATGGGCACGGCGGACGATTCGTTCCCGCAGCATTGTATCGGCGCGGTTCGGGCGGACGCAGGCTGCGAGCTGATTTTCATTGACGATGCGGATCACGCGCTCGAAACGCCGCAGGGCATTTTACATAACCTTTCAATTATGGAGCGCATGGCCGGGGTTTACGGCGCATTTTTCAGGTAGCCGGAAGCCGAACGCCCGCATTTCCGCCGCCTTACCTGCGCACACTATTCATGAGGTGATGCGACATGCCCGAAATACCGGATGAATTTTTAACGGCGTTGTCCCGCAACAAGGCGGCCATGCAGCGGTTTTCCGGCCTTCCGGACCCGGAAAAGAACACCGTGCTCAACCGTGTGCGCGGCGCGCGCACGGAGGGCGAGCTGGACGATATCGTCAACAAGCTCTAGGGGCAGTTTGAAAATCAACACAATTGTCTATTTTGGTAAAAACAGGCTGCAACTTCGTTAAAAATCCTCGGAATACCTCCAGTATTCCTGCGGTTTTTGCCTTGTTTCGCCCTGTTTTTTCTCAAAATATCCTGCATTTTTGAGTTTTCAAACACGCCCTAGGCCGAAGCAAAAAAAGGAAATTGGAGGGATGCTTATGATGGAGATGCCGCAGGGCCTGCTGCAGGCGCTTGCGCAGGATATGGACGCCATGCGCCGTTTTGCGCAGCTTCCGGGCGCGCAGCGCGCGGCCATCGTCAACAGGGCGCGCGGCGCAGCGAGCAGGGAAGAGATGGAGAGTATTGTGAGAGGGATATAAAGCAATGGGGCTGCCACGGTGAAAAACGTGACATCCCCATTTTTGATTGCGCGGGACGCCGGGGGCGGCGTTCCCTGCAAAAATGCGTGGAATATTGTAGGGCGCGTCGCCCCGGCGCGCCGCGCCGTCCCCTGCAAATCTTTGCATTGCCGGGGGCGGCGTTCATGCAAATATACATAAACCGTAGGGGCTGATGCCCTCATCGGCCCGCCTGTTGTACAAATCACGCGGAACGCCGATACCCGCAATCAGATCACCTTTTGTATCTGGAACATCGCGGAAAGCACGCCGTAGCTTTCGGGGGAGAAGCGGTTGATCGTCCAGAAGCTCACGCCGCCCAGGTTGAACTCAGCCACCAGTTCGTAGCGCGCGCGCAGGCTTGCCCGGTTGTCGAACCACACCACATGCCTTACGCCGCCGTCCTCATAAAAGAAGTACGGGGCCTGCGCCTGCGGGTCAAATTGAATTTGCGCGTTATGCTCCTGCGCAAGCTCCACCGCCTGCGCGAATGAGATCGAGCGCGCGGCGCGTCCCTGCACATAGGGCAGCGTCCAGTCATAGCCGTAATTGGGCATGCCCATGAGTATCTTTTCCGGTTCGATCACATTGGTGGCGTATTCAAGCACGCGCCGCACCTGGTTGGCGGGCGCCACGGCCATGGGCGGCCCGTAGGTGTGCCCCCACTCGTACGTCATCAAAATGATATGGTCCATCAGGCTGCCGATCGCCGGGTAATTGTGCGCCTCGTATAAAATGCCCTGCTGCTCCGCGCTGGTCTTGGGCGCGAGCGCCGTGGTGATGATGTAGCCGAGCGGCCGTATGCGCGCCGCGGCCCTCTCCAGAAAACGCACGTAGGCGGGGCCGTCCGCGGGGTATATGTATTCAAAGTCCACATCCAGCCCGAAATAGTTTTTGGATTTTAACGTATTTACCACATTGTTCAAAAGCGTATCCTGCAGGGCGCTGTCCGTCAGTATGGTGTGCGCCAGGTCGCTTGAAAACGAGCCTTCCTCCCCGATGTTGGTGATTACCATCAGGGGCGCGACATTCGCTTCGCGCGCCGTCACGATGAGGTCCGCATCCTCGATCGGCGTCAGGCTCCCCGTGGGCAGCACCTGGTAGCTGAATATGCTCAAATACGTCAGATATGGGAGCGTGCGCCGCAGGACGTCCATATCGATGGTCGGGAACGCGTAGCCGTTGACGCTGATGAGCATCGCGTTCTGCGGGGTTTCCGGTATGTTGAGCGTGATGCCGACGGGCAGCTGCTGCGGGTCCGTCACGGACGGGTTGGCCAGCAATATCAATGCGGGCGTTATGCCGAATTCGCGCGAGATGGAATAAAGCGTATCGCCGCTCTGAACCACATATTCCTGCAAGGAAAACCACGTCCTTTGCCGTTTTTTACTACCTTATTGGCTTGCCCCCTAAAACATGAACGGATTCCAACATTTTCTTTTTTTGTTCACAGGCGTATCCCGGCGGGCGGACGCGTGATTTTATGGGGAAAGTGAAGCGCGCTGCGTCCCGGCGTGTTATAATAGCCGCAAAGCGACTATTATAAGGCTATTCTTATGCGCGTGCGATTTTCGCCTGCGGCCCAAACGCACATGCGCGGATTATACCATATCCGCTTCGCTTCTATGGTATAATGAATGCATCAAATTAAAACCGAAAGGGAGACGCATGCTGTTTTCACCGCTGTTTTCCGGCTCTTCCGGCAACGCAACGTTTATCGAAGCGGGAGGCGTCCGCCTGCTGGTGGACGCCGGGCTTACCGGCTCACGCATCGAACAGGCGCTTGCCGCCATCGGCGTTTCCACGGATACGCTTTCGGGCATACTTGTCACCCATGAACATATCGATCATGTCCGCGGCATCGGCGTGCTTTCCCGCAAATACAAAATACCCGTATACGCCAACGCCGCCTGCTGGGAGGCCATGCCGGGCAGCGTGGGGGAGATCGCGCCGGGCTGCACCCGCGTCATCGAAACGGGCCGGGATTTTTATATCAAGGACGTCAATATCACGCCGTTTGCCACCCCGCACGACGCTGCGGAGCCGGTGGGCTATACCCTGCGGCATGAGAAGCGCTGCGCGGGCGTGCTGACGGATGTGGGGCATATCGACGAGCGGCTCATCGACGCCGCGGAGGGCTGCGATATCCTGCTCATAGAGGCCAACCACGATATCGAAATGCTCAAATCCGGCAGCTACCCCTACCCGCTCAAGCAGCGCATACTCTCCAGCCGCGGGCACCTTTCCAATATCGATTGCGGGCGCGCGCTGTGCAGGCTCTACGGCCGGGGATTGCGTAACGCCATACTGGGGCATTTGAGCAGGGACAACAACGAGGAGCGGCTTGCCATGGAAACCGTGGCGGCCGAGCTTGCGCAGGAGGATATCCACACCGGCATGCGCGTCGCCATGTCCCACCGGGACAGGCCCTGCGGCGTGTTCCATCTTTAAAAACGGCGCGGCAGTCATTTCGTACTTTCTACAGGAGGTCGGTCCATGAAGCCTTCGGCACCGCTTACGCTTGCAACCACGCGCAAAATGAATGTCTGGATGCTCGTCATCTGCATCGGCATGCTGATATTGGGGCAGGTCCCTTCCCTCATTCCCGGCGCCATGAACGACCTGGTGCGCCTGTACGCGTTCAACGCGCTGATCGTTGAGATCGCCTGCCTCTATCTGCCCGCCTCCGTATTCGTGGAGCGCAACGGCGGAAAAAGCGCGTTCGGGTTCCGCCGCGTAAGCGGCTGGGAATGGGCGTGGGCGGTATTGATCGGTATCGGCGCGTTCTTCCTGGTCACGGCCGTCAACGGGTTTTTGCAGCTGCTATGGGAGACAGCGGGCGCGAATACGGGGCTGTTCCAGGCGCCTATCCCCACGGACGGCGGGTGGCGGCTTTTAGCTTCCATATTCCTCATTGCCATCATTCCGGCGTTCGCGGAGGAAACGCTCTTCCGCGGCGCGCTGCTGCACGCGTGGCTGCCGCAGGGCAAAGTAAAAGCGCTTTGGCATACCGCCGTTCTGTTTTCGCTCATCCACCTCCAGCCCGCGGCGTTTCCGGCGTACCTGCTGCTTTCGCTGCTGCTTGGCGGGGTTACGCTGCTGACGGACTCGGTTTATCCCGCCATGGCGGTGCATGCCGTAAACAACCTCCTGGCGGTGCTTATCACGCATTTTGCGGCGGGGGAGCTTGCCGGCGCCCCGGACCCCGCGCTTACCGCCGCCATCATTCCCGGGCTGCTTTTTTACCTTGTGCTTGGGTCCGCCGCCTGCTTTTCCGGGTACAGGGGGCTTCGGGCCGCATCCGCCCACCGCAGGCAGGCCCTGGAAGGGGACGGCGGGGGGGAGTTCCGCCGCCTGGAATTCGACGTATTGAAGCCGGAAGAAAACGCGCAGCCGAAAGCGCCGGAAGCGCCCGCGGCGCAAAAAAAGGGGACCGGCGCGCTGGTCGCCACCTATGTGATTTTGGGGCTTATCAATCTGGCCGTGCTGCTTTTAATGTTTATTGAGCTGCCGCAGGCGCTGCCCGTATAGGGAGGAGGACGCCTTGCGCATTGCCATTGTCTGCACGGGAAAATTAAAGGAACGCTACCTGCGCGACGCCGCGGAGGAGTATCAAAAGCGCATCTCCCGCTACGCGGAGCTAGATGTGCTCGAAACCCCGGACGAGCCCGTGCCCGAGCGGTACTCCGAAGCCCAGCGCGTTCAGGCCGTGGGCCGCGAGGGCGAGCGCATGCTAAAAGAGATCGGCCCGCGGGAATTTGTCGCGGCGCTTTCCATCACCGGCAGGCGGCACACGTCCGAGACGTTCGCAAAGAGCATGGAAGCTTGGATGGCGGGAGGTTTTACGCGCATATCATTCGTCATCGGCGGCTCGCTTGGGCTGTCCCCCGCCGTGCTTTCCCGCGCGGACGCACAGCTTTCCTTATCCGATCTTACGTTTCCGCACCAGCTCGCGCGCGTCGTGCTGCTCGAGCAGATCTACCGCGCGTTCAAAATCATCAGCAACGAGCCGTATCATAAATAAATAAAAACCTGTCCCGCAACCGGAAGTGGCAAGACTGTTCCGTTTGGTTGGTGGAGCCGTAACGCGCTTTTTTGTACCATGGGCGTGAGGTGATCGTACATGAAATTCCATGAAAAGCTCCAGGCGTGCAGGAAAGAAAAAGAGCTGTCCCAGGAAAAACTGGCCGAACGGCTCAACGTGTCCCGGCAGGCGGTCGCCAAATGGGAGGCCGGGCAAAGTTACCCGGATGTGGACCGGCTGCTCGATTTGAGCGACCTGTTCCAGACGAGCGTGGACCAGCTCCTGCGGGACAGGGCGGAGGATTCCTGCGTGTACCGGAACGCGGGGGACCCGGCGGAAGCGGACGCCGCGGTGATCGATTTTCTGTGCCGCGCGAAGCAGAATACGTTTTCGGGGCACGGCGCAACGTGCGCGCCCTCCCGGCCTTCCTCGCATGATTACCGGTTTGAGGAAGGGGACCTGATGTATTACGACACATACCTGGGCGGGGAGCGGTTTGCGGGGGAGGAAGCGATCTTTCGGGGCGGCGCGCCGCTCTGGGCTATGAACTATACCGGGCGCATACTCGCGGAGCAATACCAGGAAGGCTTTTTATGCGAGGCGCTCATGCGCGTGCCCAAAGAATACCCGTTCCGCGGGCCGCTCGTGTACCGCAACGGCAGGTATACCTACCATTGCGTCGTCAATGGGGAGTTTAGCTGGTTCAACGGGTACGAGGAAATATTCTGCGGCGATACCAAGGTATACGAGTGCGTATTCCACGGAGGCGGCGTGCGGTAACGCCGCCCCCGTTTCCTTCTTCAATTTGCGGCAACCCCGCGACGTATGTGGATGTGCAGGCGGAATAAATAGATATGGGTTTAGGGGCGTGACGCCCTAAGCGGGTGCTTGGGAGCTGGAGCTGCGTGCCGCCAGCGGCGGGGCAAGCGAAACGGAGGCTCAGTGCGGCCCTCGGCGGGAGACGCCTTGGGCACTAGGCCTGCGGGCCGTCGCAAGGGAGTGCAAGCCTGGTTAGGGCTTGCACGGCCATTGCAAACTGTGGGTCCGTCAGGCAGCGCCTTCAACGTCCTCTTTGCTGAAGTATATGGACGCACTTTTGGCCCACGGGAAATCCCGCAGACTTTATCAGCGTTCTCACTCTATCCGGACCAGCTTCCCAAGCACCACATACCGCGAGTCGTCGTATTCATACGTGCAGGTGGAAAACGTGATGATACGGTCCTCCGCCGTGACCTCCACATCGCTCACAAAATCGGAATTCGTGCGCGCGGCGCCAAGAAAGGAAAGAAACTGGGCTTCGGTATCGAAGCTTTTTTTATATACGTCGTTTGTCGCGTAGCCCTGTATGATATATCCCGCGAACAGCTCCGCCCTGTACGCGGCGGAGGGCGTCAGCAGCAGCAATTCCGGGTGCTCGTCGTAATACGCCTGCTTTTTGTAGCCCACAAGCGAGGCGAACATGGAGCCGTTTTTCATGTGGTGGCCGTATATGATCGTGTTTTGGTCCGAAAAACCCGGCGCGTTCGACGCATCCACAAACAGCGTGCCCATTTTGTTGCGCTGCCCGTTGAACAGGTGGCTCAGGTAATATCGGTTGTCCCCGCCCTGCACCACGGGGTAGTTGATAACGGTCCCTTCACAGTACAGCCAGGCGCAGAAGTCACCGTTTGCCAAAAGCAGCGCCTCATAGTCCGGCTGAATCGGGACCGACGGGGCCGGATATGGGCTTTTCTGAGGAACCTCTGCCGCCGTTGGCTGCGGCAAAGCCGCCGCGCTGCGGGAAAGCTCGGTATACGCCGCGTCCCCCGCGCGGTATTCAAAGAAAGGCAACGCGAACAGCGCGCCGCAGACCAGCATGGCGGCCGCGCACAACAGTATGAAAACATTGAGCAGCATCGTCTTTGGATCGCGTTTTTTATGGGTCATTTTTGCGTGCTTTCTGTACACGAAACGGTCATGAAAGAGAAAAAAGGCGGCTTATTCGGCCGCCTGAGTGCGCATTATGGCCGCGGAAGCCGCGTTATACCCGCCCGCGGCGCTTCCGGATGAGGAGGACCGCCAGCAGTACGGCGAAAGCCGCGAACAGCCCGCCCCAGAGCAGCGGGTTTGCGTCGTCCCCCGTGCCGGGCGCAAGCGGGATCTGGTTTTCATCCACGGTGATCACCACGCCGGGGCCCAGCGGTATGAGGGGCGTACGCCTCGGGCCGTCGTCGTCATCGTCGTCCACGTAGACGTCCGCCTGGAATGTCCAATCCACCTTGCCCGCGGCGTTCCGGAAGGTATTGTCCAGGTTGGCCGGGACGGTCATGGTGAGCGTGAGCGTGGCTTCCTGCCCCGGGTAAAACCTGCCCAGGTGCATATACCTGCCGTTTTCGGGCCAGGACGCGCCCGCGGGCGTGCCCGCGCCCACGATCGGGCCGTCGGGTCCCGCCAGCGAAAACGTCACCGCGTCCAGCAGCAGCCGTCCTGCTTCGGTGTTTTGGGAGGCCGCCTCGCCTTGCAGGAACAGCTCGATGCGGTCGCGCGAACTGTTTTGCACCTTGATCTCCTGCGTATAGGTCCCGCCGGGCATCAGATTTTGAAGCCCGGGAAAAAGCCCGTTTCCGGAGGCCCCGCCGTCGGGGACAAAGCCGTAGAGCGACCCTGCGTAGCCGGTATAGGTCACGCCGGAAGAATCGGCGGCGGACGCCGTCGCCGCAAAACAAAACAGCAGCAGCAGGCTGATTGCCGCCGTAGCGAGTAGTTTCAGGCTCCTTGTACGTTTCATGGTATCATCCCCCTATGCTGCCGCGGTATAAGCGGTTGCGCCCTGCGGGGCGCCGTCCTTTAAGGGTAAAGCTCCGTCCCTCCGGAACGGGAGGGCATTCGGGGCCGCCGGAGCGGCCCCCGGAGAAAATGAGAGTTTCTTATATCAGGTGGAAGGGTTTAAGATAGCCCATGCGGCCTCGGCGTTCGCAACATTTTCAAACTGCACGGCATAGGCTGTGAATTTGATCTCGGGTACGGCTGTGGGAAGCGCAATGGTTCCGCCCACAGCTTCTTTTACGGTGATTTTGTCGTCCTTAATCAACTGGAAATCCAGCGTAGGCGTCGGGTTGGCTAAGGGGTCGACCACCCTGTAATAAATATTCGGATAATCCGCACCCAGCGGGATCCAGCCGGAGGCGCTATCCAACAGCACGGTGTAGTCCAGATAGGTCGCGGGGGCATTGGTTTCTGTCAGTTTAGCGAACAGATAGCATTTCTGGCTGCCAGGGGCAACCCTGACATAGGGGTCCTTGGTGATGACCTCGGTGGGAACAAGGTTGGTATATCCTACGCCCGTAGTGGTTTTCTCCCCGGTAGCCGGATCCGTTTCGTCAAGCGTCAGGGCCACGTTGCCGATGGTGAACGTGTTCGTTACGGTTGACGTCGCCGTCAGGTACGCTAAAGTTCCGCCGACGCCGATGGCCACCACCAGCATGGCCGCGGCCACGATCAGGATCAGTTTCTTCTTCATGCTCTTTCCTCCGATTTCTTATTTCTATTTTGTTTTGTTATGTCAAGCCAGCGAATTGGCTGTGGCATCAGGGCGCAAAAGCCAAGTCCCTGTCCGTTCCGATGGTGATCTTATCGCCCCACGCGATCGTGACGGGCGCTTTGCCGCCGCTGCTTTCGCCCTCGGCCTGTATGGCCTGGGAGATGATCTGCAGCTCGAAATGCTTGCCTTCGTATACGCCGCCCGGATTGTTTACCGTGGCGCTGTCCAGCAGGGCGGATGTAAAGCCATTGGGTGCGACGGGCTTTTTATAATAGTAGTAGCCGCCCTTCTCCACCCAGTCCGTCCCGGGGAAGCCGTTCATGGCAAGCTGGCCGAGGCTCGCCTCCAGCCCGGTGCCGTTTCCGTCCGCGGTGCGCCATACGGGCACCAGCGCCACGCGGATGTAGGCGTCCACCGTTCCGGCGTTTTTGATCTGCACATCTTGCTTGGTGCCGTCTGCGCTCAGGTAGACCGGCCCGCCGCTCGACGGACCCTCCGGGTTTTCGCCTTCCCAAATCTCGTTGTCCACCTCGCCAAGCGTAAACGTATTGACAAGGCTGTCCGGAGTGGACGTCAGCCACGCGAGGGTACCGGCGATCGCCGTACCCAGCAGCGCCAGGGCGACAAGGCCCGGCAGGAGTATTTTTCTGTGCTTGCTTACGAACGTCTTCATATAGCTTCTACCTCCGGATGCCGTTTACTTCTTTGCCGCGTCCGCTTTTTCCGCTTTTCTGATCAGGTCCGGGAGTATCATCAATACCGCCAGTATCGCAAGCCCGGACAGCGCCAATATCATCCCTCTGCCGCTTCCCAGAAAAGCGGAGAGATATCCAAGCCCCGGCACCGTAAACACAGGCTTGCCCAAAAGGTTGCCGAAATACACCGGGGCGGCGTCGGGCGCGTCGTTGGCGTCGCCCTTGGTATAAAAGTTCTCGTTTTGGGCGTCGATGCTTACCACGCGGTGGGTCGCCACATCCAGGTCCTCGTTGAGCACGAACGTGATCGGATCGCCCACCCGGACCTCCTGCGGCGCGGCCTTCTTCACATAGATCATGCTGCCTACGCGGTAGGCGGGCTCCATGGACCCGGAAAGCACCGCGTAGGGCGTGAGCCCGAACAGCCGCACCCCGGCAAGCAGCATCGCCAGCAGCACCACCGCCGCCACGAGCAGCGTGGTCAGCACATTCCAGACGGTTTTCCATGTCTTACGCAAAGGGTTCCTCCAACGCGCGCGTTATTGCGGCGGCAGCATCCATTTGTTAATCGCGTAGCACTCGGAGGACAGCCAGTTGAGTATGCTCCGCGTATTGGCGATGTTGCAGGTAATGGTATCCTTTTGCGCGCTGATCTCGCCGCCGTCTTCCCAGCCTCCGCTGCCCACCTCATACCGCCAGGACCAGCCCGTATCCTCCGTCACGGTGTAGACGCCTGAAGGCAGGCCGGTGATGGTGATTTCGCCGCTGCCGTCCGGCCCTGCCTGCACGGCGTCCCGGAAGGATTTCGCGTACAGGGCCTCTATGTTGTCCGGCAGGGCGCTGTGGCTCCCGTCTGTGCGCGCGATGGTAAACAGGTAGCTGTCCCCCGCCGCGCCGCCGGTCTTTCTTATCACGATCGTCCCGGTTTTGACATTGACGGTGAAGTGGTGGCGGGGTTCCCCCTGCACCGGCTTCGGGTTTGTGATGCCCACCTGGGTGCCCTCTGTAAGCCAGATATCATCGGCGCCTTCCGGCTGATCCACCGCCACTTTTATATGGAAGTCGTAGCTGCCGCCCAGTATGGGCAGGAACCCGGTTCCGTCGGCGTCTGCCGGAGGCGTGGCGGGCAGGCTGATCGCGTATTTTAATGTGGGCTCGTTTGTTTCATCCAGGGCTGGCGCACCGGCTGGCAAATTCCACACCGGGTCTGCGAAGGTATTAAAATGCGTTTCCCAATTGAAAGCAGTATCTCCCAGGAACATCTCCCCATCCTTGCAGGTCACGGCGGGCTTTCCGACATAGACGGTGAAGCTTGGCAGGATAGTGCCGGGAGGACTATGAAGTATGACTTTATCATTGTCAAGCGTCACGGATTGCACCTGTACGGCCTGGCTGTCCGTATCCAGGGCGGGCCGGTAGGCCTCCGGATTGCCGATGGCCACGCCGGAAGCGCCGAACGCCGCGCTTTTTAATCCGGGCTTGGTTGACGCATCCAATGAGGGAGGCGCTCCCGCGGCGCTGCCCGCGCGCTCCCAGCCCGAAAGCGCAAGCCTGTCGTTCAGATTCGCCGTATTGGTCAGGTAGATGCTCACAGGGGATGACGTAAACGTCGGTTGATAGACATAGACCGTGGCCTGCCTGGTAGTCTGTACGCCCGCCGGGTCGTTTATGGCGCCGCCAGCCGAGGCGGCAGCGTCCGCACCGTCCGTATTGGGCTTTATCGTGGCCGTAACGGTATAGGCCGTGTCCGTATCCGGCGAGAGATCGGTGGGGGATACCGCAAACGAGGGGGTGTTTACATAATCATATTTCCACGCATCGTCCGGGGTAATTGCGGGAGCGCTGTACAAATCGGGAACCGTTACGCTGTTGCCCAGATAAATGCTCCTGTTCACCGGGTCGAACGCGTACTGTATGGATACGTTGGCGACGGGCTCGTCGGTAAAATCCAATACCTTATTGTCCTGGGAGTCATACACAGTCGCCGAGGCATTGGTCGGCACGTCGTTTCCGCCCACAAACCCTTCGGCGCGTTCGATTGTAAACTCAATGATGAGCTTATTTCCCTGGGGCACATCATTCGCCCCCAGACCTACCGCGGGGAAATCATACCCCGCCACGTCGATCGTTCTCCGGTCGTCGCTTAAGCTTACCGTGAGCCCGGAATTTGCAGGATCCACCTGCTGGCGTTCCCCCCAAACAGGGCTGGCATCCGGCCCTCGATACGCCTGCGTGTACAGATTGACATGGCCGGAGATATTGTCTTTGGTGATGGTGGAGGGGAGCTGGAAATACGGGGATATCACGTCCTGAACCCTGCTGTCCTCAAGCCCGCCTTCCAAACTGGTGAGGAATTCGTTGAACGCATTGATCAGATCGGCCGAACTGCCCACGGGTATATAGCAGCCCGTGGCTCTGTCGTTCCCTAATTTGACCTTTACATCGCGGGACGACAGCCAGATATCGCCCGTCTTTGCTTCGGCGGACTTGTAGTTGGATGAGACCGCATGCAGCAATACGCTGATGGGGCTGTTGCCGGAGGGGCCGGAAGTGGAATCATAATCGAAATTGCCGGACCAATCGTTCCACTCGGTCAGGCTTGCGCTGGAACCTGAAACAAGCCCTATGGTGCGGATCGCGGCGGGATAGCTGCCTGCGGTTTTGATCCGGTTGGCGATCTCAATTGCGCCGATATAAGAATCCGCCGACGAAGGCTGCCCGTCCGTAAACAGAATCACATGGCGCGTGTGGCTGGTATGCGCATCGTAAAAGCCGCCGTTTGCCGCAAAAATGGCCTGCGCGCGCGACAACCCGGCGTCGGGGTACGTGCCTCCTTCGGGAATCGCCATCGTTTCAAGGACAGAGGCCAAATCCTGCGCCGACGTCTCCACGTCTGCAAAGGCGTCCGCGTTCCCGCCTCCGCCCGTGAGAAGCCGCACAACGCTGCCGCCCGAGGCATTGGCGGAAAACGTGACGACAGCGATCCGGTATTGCGGGGCGTCCGCCGCGTCCGCTTTCGTCTTCATTGCGCCGATAAAGTTTCTGACCGAATCCAGAAGGGCATACTGCCGGGTCTTGATACCCGTATAGAACAAGGTATTTGTTTGCCACTGCGTCGTAGGGTAGACTTGGGTAGTGCTTCCGGGAATGTACCACTCCGTTCCGTCAGCGTTGGGTACAAGGTGGAGATACTGATATTGGCCGTCGCTGCTGCCGTTGCGAATATAATGGACGGTGCCGGTGGGCAGCGAAGGGAAAACCGGAACGGTGCAGTTGGCGTCGGAATAGAATTGATATCTGCTTCCCGATGTCGATTGCCCGGACAGCGCGGGATAAATGCCCGGAATCCGGAAACCCCAGGGATGCCGGTAACTCCAACTGCCATTATTGTAGCTCAGATCCAAAATCACCTGGCCAATAAAAAGAAGGTCTGCTTTAATATAATAGGTTCTTCCCGTGTCCATCTGGACCGATTGGACCTGCTGCGCGGTGCCTTCGAGCGCGTGCTGCATGCTGCCCGACTGATCCAGCACCAGCACGATATCCGCCGGCACGGGGGTCGTCTTGACGGTCCCGGTTGTATATGCTTCCAGAGTCAGCTGCACGCCGCCGTGGTCATCGAGCGCAAGTGCCGATTTCTGAAGCTTTAAAGGGTTCTCGCTTCGGTTCAAAAGCGACGGCGCTTGAAGCCTTGACTTTGAAGCAGCCTGTTCCTCCAGCGGAAAGAGCGGCAAAATCGGCGCGTTCGACCTTTCGGCCACGCCTTCTTCTTGCTCCCCTAGTTGCAGAACATACGCCTGAAAGGAAGCGATCTGCTCCGCGCTCAGCGCGGCCACCGCCGCCTGCAGCGCTTCTTCTCCCTGGAGGGAAAGCTCGAACAAATACCGGTACAATTCCTCCCCAAACAGCCCGGCAAGGGAAGAAGCCGTCGCGGGCGTCGCGCCGGGGCCGGGTGTGGTCTCCGGCAGCGAGGCGGGGGTTGCGC
>DATMXR010000326.1:0-6861 GCA_035561315.1 Feifaniaceae bacterium | reverse complement strand
ATAAAAAAACGGAGGGAAGCGCATAAAAATCAGGCGAAAAGACTAGCTTTCCGCCCCGGAATGTCAATCAACCGTGTTTCAAGGTATCGGCGCTTACAGCGCCGCGTCCTCGGCGAGAGATGCGGAAAGCCTATTGGCTCCCTCTGATGAGGGAGTTGTCGGCCGGAAGCCGACTGAGGGAGAGAAAAAACATATGACCCGTCTCTCCCTGCGGCACGGCTGCGCCGTGCCGCAGGCTGCCAAAAAACCCCTGGAGGTTCACAGTTCGCAATGGTCGTAGCATCTCTTATGAGCGCTGCTCTTTTGCGACGGCCCGCAGTAGTGCACGAGGCGTGCCCCGCCGAGGGCCTCACTGGTCTTCCACCTCGCTTCATCTGCCACTGGCAGCGCTCGGCTTCGGCCCCCGGAGGCTTCCATCGTGAGCGGCGGCGTGTACGCCGCGAGCGAAAAGCCTTGCTGGACAAGGCTTTCCTCTTTGACACGTTGCGGCACGGCTGCGCCGTGCCGCCTCCCTCGTCAGAGGGAGGCTAAATTGGCGCAACAGTGGGTCTTACGCCAGCATGGCGGGCGCGTAATTGCGGATGTAGTGGAGCAGGGCGGCGGTCAGCTTTTCGTGGCCCGTTTCGTTGGGATGCATGCCGTCCTCGCAGATAAAGGAGCGGTAGTCCTCCTCCTTGAGCATGGAGGCGCGCAGCAGCATCAGCGGGGTCTCGGTCACTTCGGCCACGCGCTCCACCGCCATGCTGTAGCGCTCGTGCCACCAGTAGATATGGCCGACGTCGCCCAGGAATTTTAATATCTGGCGGGAGCGTTCCGGCTCGCGGCGGGATATGAAATTGAAATATTTTTCCGCGTCGATGGGCGGGAGGTTGCACAGTATGGGCTGCGCGCCGACTTCCTTTACGGCTTCCACCATCTGGAGCAGGTTGCTTTCATATTCCTCGAGCGGCGTATTGGGGATGTGGGGCGCAAGCGGGTCTTTCGCCACGGCGTCCCAATCGTACGCGCAGTCGTTGCCGCCGACTTCGAGAAGCACGATGGAAGGCGGTTCCTTCTTCCGCTTGAGGGTTTCCAGCAGCGCGCAAAGAAGCTCGCCGCTTTTGTAGCCGTAGCGGGAAATGTTCTCCACCGCGGGCTTTATGAGCCGCGCGACCTGCGCGCAGAAGGCGGTGGGCAATAGGACGTGCCGCTTGCGGGAGGCGTCGTAGCATACGCCCTTGAATATGGAATCGCCCGCGACCAGTATGCTGCCGTCGCAGTTGATCGGTTTTTGAGTTCCCATGCCTATTCCTCCGTCAGTAATTTCAGCAAAATATCCGCGTCCAGGTGCCCGGTCAAAAGCTGGTGCAGCGCGCAGCCGTCCAGCAGCGCCAGGTACGCGCGGCTGTAGGCGCGGAAGCGCTGCGCGCCCGGCTCCGTCATGCGGAGCGAGCCGACTTCCAGCATCACGGCCCATTCGCGCTGTTTGGCGGCGACGCGCTTGCGCAAAGCCCCCTCCTCGCGCAGCGCCTCGCTCATCAAGGCGAAATGCAGCCGCATGGAATCCAGGTCCTGCAGCAGCGTCTCCGTTAAGCCGCGCAGGGCTTCCTGCGCGGGCATGCCTTCCGCCAGCGAGTCGATCCAGGCGAACATGCTATCGGTCATACGCCCGAAATGTTCCTCGGCGATGTCCAGCACAAGGTACTCCTTTGTGGGGTAGTGATAGTAAAGCGTGCCCTTACTAAGCTTTGCCGCCTTGGCAATATCCGCCAAACTTGTGGCATGCACGCCCCCGGTCATAAAAAGTGTGGAAGCGGTTTGGCGTATGCCCTGCCGCGTGCTTTCCACCTCTGCATTCTTCTGCGCCATAAACACCTCGATGTTTTGTCGGTCGGCTGACCGATTATGGATATATTGTAGCGCCGGGGAACGCCGTTGTCAAGCATGGGGCGGTAAAAATGTGACCCATGCCGAAACTATAAAACCTTTGCGCCGCCGGTTTTTTCACCGGAAAAGGGTTTATACTAAAGTTAAGTACAAGCATCCGGCAGAAAAGGGGGATCACCATGAATCATCCGGACACGCCGGTCAAAATAGCGGACGGAATCCATTGGGTGGGAGCGATCCATGAGACGCTCAGGCGTTTTGACGTTGTCATGGAAACGAAATACGGCACCAGCTACAATTCATACCTCGTGCAGGGTGTGAGAAAGACCGCCCTGATCGATACCGTAAGGGACGGGTTTTTGGATGAGAGCCTTGCGCTGATTCGCCAACTGATTGATCCAGGTAAAATCGATTACATCATATTGCAGCATACGGAACCGGATCATTCCGGGTCCCTCGCGGAGCTTCTAAAGCTTGCGCCGCATGCCCGCATCCTCTGCTCCAAGCCGGGGTCCTTGTACCTCCCCCACATCGCGAACAGGGAGCTTCCCATAGACGCCGTCAAGGAAGGCGATACCCTGGACCTTGGCGGACATAAGCTGCGCTTTATCTTAGCCCCGTTCCTGCATTGGCCGGACACCATATTTACCTATGAGGAAGCCTCCGGCGCGCTGTTTACGTGCGACGCGTTCGGCGCGCACTTTGCCCCCGAGCACGTGCTCGAAAGCCGGACGGACGAAACATTCAAAGAGGCGCGCAGGTATTATTTTGATTGCATCATGCGCCCGTTCGCGGGGCATGCCGCGCGCGCCGTCGCGCATCTCACGGAATTGAATCTCCCCATCCGCGCGGTGCTGCCCTCCCACGGGCCGGCACTGGACCAAGACCCGCAGGAAGCCGTTGCGCTTTACCGCGAGTGGGCGGCGGAGCATCCGCCCCTTACCGGAAAGCGCGTGTTCATCGGCTATGTGAGCTGCTACGGGTATACGCGCGCATTGGCAGAAAAGCTGAAGGAAGGTTTAAGCGCGCGCGGCGCGGAAGTGGATATGGAGGACATCGCAAATCTAAGCCCCAACGAGGCCGCCTCGCACATTCACCGTGCGGATGCGCTGGCCATAGGCAGCCCCACCGTGAACGCGGACGCCATGGCGCCGGTCTGGATGGCGCTGACGCATGTTTCCGTTCCTGTGGTGCGCGGGCGCACCGCCGCCGTATTCGGCTCCTACGGCTGGAGCGGGGAAGCGGTGCCCATGGTGGAGCAGCGGCTCGTAGGCCTTGGGTACAAGGTCGTCGGCACGGTGCGCGCGCGGCTCAAGCCCAACGCGGAAGCGCTCGACGATATGTCCTTCCTCGCGGATAAGCTGGCGCTGGCGATGAAATTATAGCATAGAAGAAAATAAGCGGCGGTTACAGCTTGCGCACCATCAGGTGTTCATCCGCGTAGCTGCCGTCTTTCAACCGAAAGGCGTTGGGCCGCATGCCGTAGCGTACGAAACCGCATGCTTCATACAGCGCGATGGCGCGCGCGTTGTCCCCCACCACCTCGAGCTCCAATTGCTCGTATCCCGCGGATTTTGCCGCAAGAAGGATCTCCCTGGTCAAGCTTCCCCCAAGGCCTCGCCCCCAGTATTCTTTGAGAATGGCGATGCCGAAGCCTGCGCGGTGCAAAACCTTCCGGTGCGGGCCGACGGGTTGGAAGGAGGCGTTGCCGACAAGCCTGCCGTTTACCCAGGCGGATAAAAATCCGCTTCCCGGGGACTCGAGCCTATCCTGTAAAAAATCCCGCTCTTCTTCCGCCGTCAGGGTGACTTCTTCCGGATACCGCAGCAGAAATACCGTTTCGGCAGCCGCGGTTTTCATAAGGGACAGGAACTGTTCCGCATCCTCCGGCAGGGGGGTCTTCAAAAGGCAGGGCGTTCCATCCTTTAACGTGAGTTCTTTTTGCGCAAGCTGCATTGCAAGGCTGCCCCCTATCAAAAAATTTCCTCCATGATACTATAGTGCGGAAGCTTCGGCAATCCCGCAAAAACCCAAAAAATAAAAAACGCCCTCTGCGTTGCATAAGCGGCGTTTTTTTATGTTCAACGGCAATCTGCCCGATCGCGGCTGACGGGAACGCGTCTGCCCTTCGGATAGTACAGCAAAGGCGACGCTGGCTTCTCCGGTTCATACTTGGAATTCATGCAGATATACGCGTCCTCCGCCTGCCGCTGTACATCCTGAAGTTCCTGTATAACATCCGTAATCTTGTTGAACAGCTGAAAATAGAGCGTCTCATAATCCTGCAACTTTATCACCACCTCCTCGTAACAGTTTAGTGTAAATTCACCCAGGAGTCGATGAAGAAAACAGGAAAGATTGCTGTTATTTTGACGAATCTTATCATATGAGTCGATTTCTGGAAGGAAAAATATTCATTTTTTTCGGGCGTATCCGACAATGTTCTGTTTTTGTCCAGAAAGATATCCGAAACTGTAAGATCGGCCCGCAAAAAGAGGAATGGGCAAATCACGATACGAGGCGGACCGTTGAACACGGCTCCATCCGCATGGCGCTGCAGGTAAAAAAATGCGTCTTGGCGGCCCGCGCCAGTGCCGGGGGCGGTCCGCCGAGACGCGGCGCGAAGCGCCGACACCTTATAAAGAAAGCCCGCGGCAGGGTTGCCGCGGGCATGCCGTTTCAATCAGCTTTTAGCCTTTCGGGCCAGCTTCCACGATATGCGCGGGCATATCCTTGTACTTCTGGAAGTTCTTCGCAAACCGGCCGGCGAGGTCCTTCGCCTTTAAGTCGTATGCCGCCTTGTCCTTCCAGGCTTCCCTGGGGTTCAATACTTCGGCGGGAACGCCGGGGCAGGAGGAGGGAACCAGCACGTTGAAGTTCGGGTCGAGCACAAACTTGCTCTTTTCAAGCTCGCCGTTGAGCGCCGCGGAAACGATAGCGCGGGTGAACTTGATGCTCATGCGCGGGACCTCGCCTGCGGGGCCGCCGGACCAGCCGGTGTTCACAAGGTATACGTTGGCGTTGTACTTGTTGATGTACTCGCCCAAAAGCTCCGCGTACACGGAAGCGCGCAGCGGCAGGAAGGGCGCGCCGAAGCACGTGGAGAACGTGGCCTGCGGCTCCTTGACGCCGCGCTCGGTACCGGCAAGGCGCGCGGTGTAGCCGGAAACGAAGTGGTACATGGCCTGGTCCTTGCCGAGTTTCGCCACGGGGGGCAGCACGCCGAACGCATCCGCCGTGAGGAATATGACGGTCTTGGGCTGGCCGCCTACGCCGGGGATGACGCAGTTGGGGATGTATTCCACCGGGTAGCCCACGCGGGTGTTCTCGGTGATGCTGTCGTCGTCGAAGTTGAATTTGCGGGTCTCGGGGTCCATCACCACGTTTTCAACCACCGCGCCGAACTTGATGGCGTCCCAGATCTGGGGCTCGTTCTCCTTGGAGAGGTTGATGCACTTCGCGTAGCAGCCGCCTTCAAAGTTGAACACGCCCTCGTTGCACCAGCCGTGCTCGTCGTCGCCGATCAGCTTGCGCGCCGGGTCGGCGGAAAGCGTCGTCTTGCCGGTGCCGGAAAGGCCGAAAAACAGGGCGGAGTCGCCGTCTTCCCCGATGTTCGCGGAGCAGTGCATGGGGAACACGCCCTTCTTGGGCAGCAGATAGTTCATGATCGTGAATACGGATTTCTTGATCTCGCCGGAGTAAGCGGTACCGGCGATGAGCACCAGCTTCTTTTCAAAGTTGACGAGTATGGCGGCCTCCGAATGCGTGCCGTCAAGCGCGGGGACGCACTTGAAGCCGGGCGCCGCGATGATGGTATACTCCGGGGCGAAGGAGGCGAGCTGCTCTTCGGTGGGCCTTAAGAGCAGCTGATGGATGAACAGGTTCTGGGCCGCCAGCTCGTTCACCACGCGGATGCTGGTGGAATAGTGGGGGTTGGCGCCCGCAAATCCGTCAAAAATGAAGATTTCGCGGCCCTGGAGGTAGGCCATCATTTTGCCGTATATGGCGTCGAACTTTTCGGGCGCGAAGGGGACGTTGACCTTGCCCCATTCGATATCATCGTGAACGGAGGGCACATCGACCACGAACTTGTCGTCCGGGGAACGGCCGGTATACTTTCCGGTATAAATGACCAGAGCGCCGGTTTCGGAAAGCGTGCCCTCCCCGCGCGCGATCGCCTTTTCGGTGAGCACTGCCGGGGAAAGGTTGCGGTATACGGCCTTGGGAGCGATGATGCCAAGTTTTTCACAATAGTCTTTCATTTCTTGTTTGGTTACTCCTTCCAGTTATTTGGTATTATAACATCCATGTTATAATCGTTGATTATAGAAATCGTGCCTAGTATTGCGCCGGATGCAAGGAATGCCGCAAATCAATGGTCAGTAGTCGAAAATCACCCATTTTGAAATATTTTACCTGAAAACAGAACGCCTGGCAAGCGGAATTTTTGATTTTTTGCAAGAAAAAATGTTCCGTCATGCAAAACGCTTCCGTTGGTGCTCCGGGAACCTGCAGCGTATATTGTTTCCCGCCCCCGCGTGGTATACTCTAAAGAAAAAAGGAGCGCCTGTATGAACAAGCTCTTGTTGATGGGCACGGGCGGCACAATTGCATGCCTGCCGGCCAAGGACGGGCTTGCCCCGCAGATGTCCGCCGCCGAGCTGCTGACATTTTTAAGCGAGCCCCAACCCGATATCGACTGCCGCGACCTGTTCGCGCTCGATTCCTCCAATATCCAGCCCGAGGAATGGCGGCTGATGGCGCGCGAAATATCCGCCGCAAAGGAGGAATACGCCGGGGTCGTCGTCACGCACGGCACGGATACCATGGCGTATTCGGCCAGCATGCTTTCCTTTATGCTGCAAGGCATCTCCATTCCGGTGGTGCTGACCGGCGCGCAGTACCCCATGTTTTATCCGGATTCGGACGGGCGCACCAACCTGCTTGACGCGATACTCGCTGCCCGCGCGCTGCCCGGCGGCGTATATGTGGCGT
>DATMXR010000325.1:0-5859 GCA_035561315.1 Feifaniaceae bacterium | reverse complement strand
ATATTTCGCGGTCTTCACATCCGTGACCAGCGTATTCACGTACCCGCCGCGCAAAGCGCCCAATACCGAGTCCCCCTTGTTTTCGCCCCCGGCCACCGCGATGACCCTTTTAATGTCCTTCAGGATATTCGGGTCTATGGTGATGGTCCGGCGGGCGATGTTTGTATCGCAGATCTCGCCGTCCCGGTTGAAGTAATTGGCGCAGACATCGCCCACCGCGCCTTTTTCAATCAGCTCGTTCACGGCGTCCGTTTCATACAGGCCATTCCCGCCGATTTCCGGCATGCCGCCGATGCCTATGAGGCAGACGTCCGTCGAAGCCGCGCGGTTTAGTACATCCTGTATGTGCGGCTCGGCCATCAGGGCGTCCTTCAGCTCCATCGTGCGGCAGAAGCAGGGGGCGTTTATGACATAGCCGCGCCCACTGTATTTATCAAGCAGCTTTTGGGCCATGATGTTAGGCTGCATTTCCGAGAACGAGATGCCTGCGCCCCCCAGCAGCGTCACAATTTGCAGGTTGATGACATGCTTGTTTTCGGCAAGGCTGTCCACCAGGTACTCGAGCGTCCGTCCCCATGCGCAGCCGATCTTCATGTTGTTGCGCACATATTGCTCAAACAGCCGCGCGCCCGCGCGACCCAGGCGTTTCATCAGCTCCTTGGGGTCGTCGTCAGGGCAGTCCACCACCCTGACGTCCAGCAGCCTGAACCGCTCCTTAACCTCGGATTCCAGCGACGTATTGGAGGCGGTGTTGCGCACATCCACGATTTCGATGTGGATGATACCCTCCTCCTTGGCTTCCTGTATGAGCCTGCCCAGCGTCACGCGGGAAATCCCCAGCATTTCGGCCACCTGGACCTGCGTATAATCCTTTTCATAGAGGTAATAGGCAGCCTTCAGCTTGAGCGCATACCGTTGGTCGGAGCTGATCGACATGGAACCTCACCTCCTGTCCTTTATACGATATCTTTTTTAGCTTCTTTTGGCGGGAAGGTGGATGCACCTGCCCAAAGCGTCGGTCACCGCCTCCAGGAACGCTTCCGAGAACGTAGGGTGCGGGTGTATGATGCTCGCCGCCTCTTGGGCGGTAATCTCCATGGACATGAGCGCCGCAGCCTCCGTAATCAGCTCCGTAGCCATCCCGCCCACGATATGTACGCCCAGTATCTCGCCGTATTGCTTGTCCACAAGCACCTTGACGAAGCCTTCCGTTTCGCCCGAGGCGATCGCCCTGCCGTTGGCGGAAAAGTGGAATTTCCCCACCGCGACGTCGTATTTTTCTTTCGCCTGTTCCTCCGTAAGGCCTACGGACGCAGCCTCCGGCAGCGTATACAGGCAGCCGGGCACATTGCTGAGGTTTACTCTTTCATTATGCCCCAAAGCGTTTGCGGCTGCAACCTCCCCCATTTTGAACGCAGCATGCGCGAGCATGGCACGGCCATAGACGATATCGCCCGCGGCGTAGATATTGGGGATGTTGGTGCGCATATAGTCGTCGGCGACGACCTTGCGGTGCTCCGCCTTGATGGTATCCTTCAGCTTTCCAAGGCAGGATAAATCCGCAAAGCGGCCGATGGAAAGCAACACCTTGTCGGCCTCGATCGGCTCCCTGCCACTGACCACGAGCACGGGAAGCTTGCCGTTATTGCTGATTTTTTCCACCTTCGCGCCGGTGATGACGGCGACGCCCGCGGCCTTTAGCGATTTCGCGACGGCGGCGGATACCTCGCCGTCCAAAGTGGAGGCGACCTTGTCGAGCGCCTCCACGACGGTCACCTTGCTCCCGAACGCCGCGAACGCCACCGCGATCTCGCAGCCGATGATGCCACCGCCGATGATGGCCAGGCGCCCAGGCACCTCGGTGAGCTTTAAGATTTCGTCCGATGTGACGACGTTCTCCTGCTCCACGCCAGGGATGGGGATGACGCCTGCCACCGAGCCGCCGCAGAGTATGGTGTTCTTTGCCCCGTAAATCTGCCCGTTGCAGGAAATATGCGCTTCGTCCTCCATGGCGGCCTCGCCCCTGACGAAATCGATCCTGTTGCTGCGGATAAGCGTTGCGACGCCGTCCGTCAGCTTTTTGACCACGCCGTCCTTATATTTGACCACGGCGGGCATATCCACCGCAAGGGACCCCGCGTCCACCCCGACGCCGCGCGTACCCGCGCGGCGAATCGTCTCTATGGTTTCGGCCGTCTTGATATACGCCTTGGTCGGGATGCAGCCGCGGTTGAGGCAGGTGCCGCCCAATGTATCCTTCTCAAACAGCACGGCTTTCGCGCCGAGTTGGGCGGCCCGTATCGCCGCGACATAGCCCGCGGGGCCGCCGCCGATCACCGCCACATCATAACTTGCGTTTGCCATAACGATTCCTTTCTTTTTATACGAATGGAGAACAGTAACGCATCCAATTTGGAATTTGTATTGCCCCTATGTAACGGGGCAGGAGATTTCCGCCCCCTGCCCCGCAAACGTACACAAGTATTACAGAATGGCGTCCACCGGGTTTTCCAGCAGCCTGCGCAGCGTCACCAGAAACTGCGCGGGCGGCACGCCGTCTATCAGCCGGTGATCGAACGTAAGGGAAAGTCCCATTTTCTTGGCTACAGCGACCTGGCCGTTTTTGAGTGTCAGCTCGTCCTTTATGCCGCACACGCCCAAGATCGCCGCGTTGGGCAGATTGATGATGGGCGTGAAGGACGTGATGCCGTACATGCCGACGTTGGACACGGTGAACGTGGAGCCCGCGTATTCGTTTTGCTGCAGCCTGCCGCTGCGCGCGCGCGCGGCGAGGTCCTTCGCCTTAAGCGCGAGCGCTTCCAGACCCAGCTGGTCCGCGTCCATGATGACGGGAACGATCAGCCCATCGTCGAGCGCCACCGCCATACCCAGGTTCACATGGTGATGCTGGATGATGGTATCGCCCTCGCCCATGCTGACCAGGAGGCTTTTATGCTTGGAGAGCGCCTTGGCGACGGCCTTCAATACAAAATCGTTGATGCTGATCTTTTCTTCGCGGTTTTCATTCAGGGAAGCGCGCAGCTCCAACAGCCCGGTGACGTCGGCCTCCGTGCTTTCGGTCACGGCGGGGACAAGCGAGGCCTCCGCCATATTGCGCGCCACGGCCCTGCGCATGCCGGTCATCTTTATGACAGTATCGTCCCCCGCGGCTTCCGTGATGCCTGCGCGCAGGACGTCCTCCTTGGTGATTTTCCCGCCGACGCCGGTGCCGGAGACGGTTGCGAGGTCGATGCCCCTGTCCGCCGCGATGCGCTTTGCAAGCGGGGTGGCGAGCACCTTTTCCACATCCGCGCCCACGACTTCGCCGTGTTTTCCCGAAGGCGGAACGTCGGAAAGCGGGATGCCGTTGTCGGACGCGAGCTTCTTTGCGTATGGCGTCGCGGGGATGCCTTCGCCGGAAAGCCCCGGCGCTGCCGCCGCCTGCGCGGGAGCCTCCACTTTCGCCGCGGGAGCGGCGGAAGGAGTTACGGAATGAGCGGGGGAAGCGGAAGGCTCTGGAAGCTTTTCTCCCGGTTCTCCGATGTAGCCGATTGTCTGAAGCACGGGCACCGTGGTGCCCGGAGGGACTAGCTGCGCCAGAAGCACCCCGGAATAGGCGGAGGGTTCTTCCATTGTGATTTTATCCGTCTCGATCTCGATGAGCGGCTCGTCCTTTTCCACACGGTCGCCCACGTTCTTGAGCCAGTTGACCAGCACGCCCTCTTTCATGTCCATGCCGTTTTTCGGCATGATGACCTCAAACGCCATACTTTTGCTCCTCCTTCGCCTTTATAGAATCTCGCGGACGGCCGCCTCGATCCTGTCCGGACCGGGAAGCACGCGTTTTTCCAGCTCGGGGTTAAAGGGAACGGGGCAGAACATGCCGCCCACCCGCTTGACGGGGGCGTCCAGGTAATAGAACGCGTCGCTGTCCGCGATGGTGCTGACAATCTCGCCGCCAAAGCCGCCGAACTGCGTGGCCTCATGCACGACGACGACCTTCTTCGTCTTTTTCGCGGTGGCGATGATGGCCCCGGTGTCGAGCGGGGAGAGCGTGCGAAGGTCCAGCACCTCGATTTCCTTACCCGTTTCGGCCTTGATCTTCTCCGCCACGTCCAGCGCCATCAATACATGGCGACCGTATGTGATAATGGAAAGGTCCTTCCCTTCGCGCTTTAAGTCCGCCACGCCCAGGGGAATGGTGTATTCCTCCTCGGGCACCATGCCCTTCGTGCGGTACAAAAGCTTGGGCTCCAGGAAGATGCAGCAGTTGTCGTCGCGGATGGCGGATTTCAGCAGCCCCTTCGCATCGTACGGGGTGGAGGGCACGATGACCTTCAACCCTGGCACGTGGCAGTACATCTGCTCCAGCGACTGGCTGTGCTGCGCCGCCGCGCCTGTGCCGCCGCCGTGCGCCGCACGGATGACGAGCGGCATTTTGACCTTGGCGCCGAACATGTAGCGCATTTTCGCGGCCTGGTTGATGATCTGGTCGTAACAGACCGCCATAAAATCCGAAAACATCAGCTCCACGATGGGGCGCATGCCGGTGATGGCCGCACCCACGCCCGCGCCGATGTAGGCGGTTTCGGAAATGGGGGTATCCATCACCCGTTCGGGACCGAATTCCTGTATCATGCCCTTGGACACGCCAAAGGCGCCCGCATATACGCCGATATCCTCGCCCATGAAGAACACATTCTCGTCCCGGCGCATCTCTTCGCTCATCGCCTCGTTCAAGGCGACCGCGTAGGTAATTTCTCTCATAGCCTGCTTCCTCCTTCCCTGTTACTCTGCGTACACGCCGTGCAATACGTCGGCCGGGTCCGGCGCGGGGCTTTCCATCGCGAACTGCACGGCGGCTTCGATCCGGGCGGTGGTCTTTTGATCCATCTCGTCGATCTGCTCTTTTGTGAATATGCCGTTTCCGGTGAGGTAGTTTTCAAAGCGGAGGATGGGGTTCCTTTCCTTCCACCAGCCGATCTCATCCTTGGTGCGGTAGAGGTTGCCGTCGCTCTTGGAATGGCCGGAGGTGCGGTAGGAATGCTCCACGATCAGCATGGGGCCGTTTTTGACGACATACTCCCTGGCCTTTTTGATGGTATCATATACCTCAAGCACGTTGTTGCCGTCGCAGTCCGCGGCCTGCATGCCGTAGACGGAGGCACGCTTAGAGAGGTTGGTCTCCCTTGTGACCTTGTCGAGCGGCGTGGACATGCCGTAGGTGTTGTTGATCATGACGAACAGCACGGGCAGGCTCCACACGGCGGCGAGGTTCATGGCCTCGTGGATGGCGCCCTCGTTGGACGCGCCGTCCCCGAAATACACCACACAGACGCGATCGAGCCCCTTCTTTTTTGCGACGAGCGCCGCGCCGCAGCCTATGGGGCCGTTCGCGCCCAATATGCCGTTCGCGCCCAATACGCCCTTATCAAAATCGCAGATGTGCATGGAGCCGCCGCGCCCGCGGTTGAGGCCGGTCTCCTTAGCGAGTATTTCCGCCATCATATGGTTGATGTCGCAGCCCTTGCCGATCGCCTCGCCGTGGCCGCGGTGGGTGGCGAGCATATAATCGTCCGCATGCAGTGCATAGCCGGTGCCGATGCCCGTGGCTTCTTCCCCGGTGCCAAGATGCGTCGTTCCGTGGACCATGCCCTTGCCAAAAAGCTCGAACACCTTTTCCTCAAACTTTCTGACGACCATCATACCTTCCATCAGGCGGCGGAGGAGGTCCTTATCGTCCTTGTAACACTCTTCCGGGCTTGCGCAGGTAAACGTATCAAGCTTGGGATTCGTCAAAACAACCACTTCCTTTCAAATCCTAAAGTTTACAAACGTAAACTATATTATCAAATGTAT
>DATMXR010000324.1:0-2208 GCA_035561315.1 Feifaniaceae bacterium | reverse complement strand
GCTTGCCGCATGTTACGCAATGAGGCTCCGTACCGGTTTGGTGGCGGGGCTTCCCCATTTGGAGACGGAATAATATAGCCACGGGTTCCCGCTACTCCACAATCTTGCGGATGGTATATGCCGTTGACATACGCCCGGTTCTGCGCGAACGGGCGCATTACGGCCCTGTACCCGGCGCCAAGCAGGCTATTTTCATCGATGGGGGGAGCCCATCCGGGCTCCCTCGCTTTTTACTAAGGAGACTTTGTCTATCCGGCCAGCTCCGCCGTGCCCTACCTTGCAGCCATGGACCGTTCGGCGATTTCGATGGCCTTTTGCACCATTCTCCCGCAATCCCGGGAGGATACGGCGCCCCATCCGTTGCTTGAAACGACATCGCTGACGCCCAATTCCTGGGCGATCGCCCGCTTAAGGCCTTCCGACATGGCCATGTTCCTACCTCCTTTCGTAATGCGCGGAAAAATAAAATCCCGCATTTTATTTTGTGCAGCCATCGGCGTATTTACTTGCGGGGATATGTGGGTATCAGCCGATCAAACATACTTGTTTTCATTTTTTTGCATTTTAAACGTCCAAAGCGGCGGAGATTTCGACGCAGGCAAGGAGTTCGAGCGAGGCGAGGCGCTGCGGCGGAAAGCGACGCAGCCTGCGCGCGAAAACAACCGCCGCAGGCATGAACTTCCTGTTGACTCGCGCCGCACGCCGTTCTATACTTTAATCAAACATTTGTTCTTTTTCGGACGAAAGGGGGTGGCGGCATGCCGGAGAGCGACCGGGTCATATTCCATATCGACTGCAACTCGTTTTACGCCAGCGTCGAAGAGCTGCTTTACCCCGAATATAAAAAAGTGCCCATGGCCGTGTGCGGCAATCCCGAGGCGCGGCGGGGCATTATACTGGCGAAAAACGAGCTTGCGAAAAGCTTCGGCGTAAAAACGGCGGAGACCATCTGGCAGGCCCAGCGCAAATGCCCCACTCTCACGCTGCGCCCCGCCCGCCACCACCTGTACCGGGAGTACTGCGAGAGGGTCAACGCCATATACGGGCAGTATACCAGCCAGGTGCAGCGCTTCGGCATAGACGAAAGCTATCTCGACGTTACGGGCAGCCTGCACCTTTTCGGCGGCGACGCGTTCAAGCTCGCGCATGAGATCCGGCAGCGGGTCACGCGGGAGACGGGGTTGACCGTATCGGTCGGCGTGAGCTGGTGCAAGGTGTTCGCAAAGCTTGGAAGCGATTTGAAAAAGCCGGACGCCGTCAGCGTGATCAGCCGGGAAAATTACAAGCGGGTCGTCTGGCCCATGCCGGTGGGGAATTTGCTCTTCGTAGGGCGCAACATGGCGGAAAACCTCAGTCAGCTGGGCGTGCGCACAATCGGTGAGCTTGCGCATATGGACCCGGAGCTGCTATGTAGACGCTTAGGGAAGCTCGGAAGCCAGCTCCACGCCCACGCGAACGGCCAGGACGACAGCCCCGTGCTCGAGATCGGGCAGGAGGAGGAACTCCGCTCGGTGGGCAACGGCATGACGTTCAGCCGCAACTTAATCACATGGAAAGACATCCACACGTCCGTCACCGTATTGAGCGACAGCGTGGCGGCGCGCATGCGCAGGCACGGGGTCAAGGGGGCCGCCGTACAGGTCACGATCAAGGACCAGGACCTCAAGGTCATCACCCGGCAAAAGCCGCTGACCGCGCCCTCTTACCTCGCGGCGGATCTAAGTAAAGCGGCCATGGAGCTTATCGAAGCGTCCTGGAAGATCGGCACGCCGATCCGTATGCTGACCGTGACCGCGCTCAAGCTGGTGCCGGAGGGTATGGCGGCCGAACAGATTTCCCTGCTGGAGGACAGCAGGCCGAGGCGGGAAAAGCGGGAGCGCCTGGAAAAGACGCTCGACACCATCCGGGATAAATTCGGCCGCGGCAGCATACTGCCGAGCAGCGTATTACATAACGACCTGGGCATCGACGAAAGAGACGAATAGTTGGAGGCATAGGTAGCGGCTTGGTTCTGAAAGGCAATACCAAGGGCTATTGCACTTGTCTCATTAAGCCTCCCTCTGATGAGGAAGGTGGCACGGCGCAGTCGTGACGGAGGGAGAGAACTCCGTCCGTTTCAAAAAGACTTTCAGTAACTATATAGCAGAGATCTTTAATGTTGCGGCATGACAAGTAAAGAAAAAACAGGGGGCGGCATTTTTGAATGTT
>DATMXR010000323.1:0-4122 GCA_035561315.1 Feifaniaceae bacterium | reverse complement strand
GGGCACGTCAGACCACTTCTATTGCGAACAGGAGAGCATATGAAAAATTCTTATGTCATTGGCTATGATGGCGGTACTGGGGGTGTTCGTGCCGGTATTTACGATTTGTCCGGAAATGAGCTGGCTTTTGCATCCGTAGAGTATACGACATACCATCCGCATTCCGGATGGGCGGAGCAGGTTCCGGCGGACTGGTGGAATTGCTTTGCAGCCGCAACGCGGGAAGCTATTCAAAAGGCGGGCATTTTAAAGGAAGAGATCGTCGCCATGTCCTTCGACGTCACCTGCTGCAGCGTGCTGCTGTGCATGAAGAATGGGACGCCACTGCGCAATTCGCTTATTTGGATGGACGTGCGCTCCGCGAAGGAAGCGGAGTTTATCGCCTCTACCGGCAACCCCGTCCTGAAGTTTAACGGCTTTGGCAACGTATCCGCCGAATGGATGCCGTGCAAAGCGCTGTGGCTGAAGAGGAACGAACCGGAAAACTATAGCAAGGCCGAAGTCGTATGCGAATACGCGGATTGGATCACCTATAAACTGACCGGCAAATGGACGGTCAACCTTTCCAATATCTCTTGCCGTTGGTATTACGACAGCCGCAACGGCGGTTTTCCTGTGAACTTCTACGAGCAGATCGGGCTGGGCGACGTTCTTGCTAAATTCCCGCAGCAGATACAGTATCTCGGGGATAACCTGGGCACACTGACAAAAGAAGCTGCGCAGCATCTTGGCCTTTGTGAGGGGACAATCGTCGGACAGGGCGGCGTGGACGCCTGGGTGGCCAATATCGGGCTGGGTGTGGTCCAAAAAGGCAAGGTGGCGCTGATCACCGGTTCCTCGCATCTGATTTCCTGCCTGACGGATACATTTGAATATGCAAAGGCCGGTTTCTTCGGGCCTTATCCGGATACCGTGGTACAAGGCTTGGGCCTGGTAGAGGGCGGCCAGACGTCCTCCGGTTCCATACTCGCCTGGTATAAGCGCAATCTGTGCAGGGACCTTGAGGGCAAAGAAGAAAGCGCGTACGACATCCTCAACCGCGCGGCGGCTCAGCTGCCGCCGGGATCGGATGGCCTCCTGGTGCTGGATTGGTGGCAGGGAAACCGTACCCCGTATACGGATCCCAACCTTAGGGGTATGATCTATGGACTGTCTCTCGGCCATACGCAGGTGCACATATACCGCGCCATCATGGAAGGCGTGGCTTTTGGTACGGAAAACGTGTTCGATTCTTTCCGCCGCGCCGGTTATACGGTAGAGGAAGTGTATATGGGCGGAGGCACCACCAATTCCGATCTGTTCATGCAGATTCATGCGGATGTGTCCAACGTTATAATCAACGTGCCGAAGAACCCGCAGTCCGCGACATTGGGTTCCGCGATACTCGCCGCCGTTGCCGCAGGGCTTTACCCTGATTTGGGGGAAGCGGTGAACAACATGGTGCAGTTCGCCAAGCGTATTGTGCCCAACCCCGAAAACCATGAAAAATATAAGAAGATATTCCGTCAGTATCAGAAGGCGCATGAACAATGCGGAAGCTGGATGCATGAAACCACGGAGTGCTTCAGGGAACTGTAAATGAAATATACGTTATCCCTGTATGAGAAGGCGATGCCGGATGGCATGCCTCTGAATGAAAAACTTCTCGCTACCCGCGCATGCGGCTACGATGGCATGGAGCTGTGTGTGGATTTAAACCCCGAGCGGGAGGCCAGGCTAAACTGGACGGCGCGCGAACGGCGCGAAATTTCCACCTTCTTAATAGATAACGGTATGCGCATTCCGACGTTTTCATTGAGTGCTTTGCGCGCCTGCCCCCTTGGGGAGCTGGACGCCGCGAAAAATGCACGCGCGCTGGACATGTTGGAAAAAAGCGCATGGCTGTGTTGTGAGATCGGCTCTCACATCATACTCATCAACGGGTACGACGTGTATTTCACCCCGTCCACGCCCCAAACCGTGGAGCGGTTTGGCGAGAATATTGCAAAGGCGGCTGAACTCTGCGCCAGTTACGGCGTTACACTGGCAATAGAGAATGCAGAGCGGCCGTTTATAGATCGCTTTGGCAAGGCCGCACAATGGGTCAGACACGTCGACAGTCCGTATTTGCGCATATACGGTGACATCGGCAATACGTTCAACGCTTACGAAGGGGATATTTCGCACGCGCTTATGGATTTTGAAACGGGGCGGGGCATTACGGCCGCCGTGCACTTAAAGGACACGCTGCCGGGAGAATACCGGTTCACGCGCTATGGGGAAGGGCATGTCGATTTTGCGCAGGCGGTTAAAAAATGCCTGGATATCGGCGTGCGCCTATTTACAGCGGAACTGTTTTACCAGGAACAATTGGATTGGCGTGGGGAAGCATCGCGGGTCAATACGTTTCTGCGCGGCTTTTTTCCCGCATAACAGGAAAGGCAAACATATGATTGAAAACCTGAAACAGGAGCTCAGGGAGCTGACGGCATTGACCGGCATTTCATCCCGCGAGGATGAGGTGGTACGGTATATGTATCATAAGTTCAGGGAAACGACCGACGACGTCTCGGTAGATATGCTGGGTAACGTCACGGCAGCTTTTAAAAGCGGCCGACCGGATGCGCAGCGCATCCTTGTGTTTGCCCACATGGACGAAGTCGGCCTGATGGTCAAAAAGGTTGAGAGCAACGGATATTTGCGCTTGGAGCGCCTGACGGCGGTCAACAGCCATATTATAGAGGGCACCGTGTTCCACGTGCGCACGCACGGCGGGGAACCGGTAAAGGGCATCGTGGGCGCAAAGTCCCACCATTTCATGTCCGCCGCGGATAAATCCAGGGTGCCGGAGCTTTCCGAGCTGTTTCTGGATATCGGCTGCACGAGCAAGGAACAGGTGAACGCGCTGGACATCACGGAAGGCTGTGTCGTCAGCTTTGCGCATAGCTTTACGGAGTTATCAAACGATATCGTTTCCACCAAGTCGCTCGACGACCGCGCGGGGCTGCTGGTCATGCTGGAGCTTGCGCGCCACTTGAAGGGGAGCGAGTTTACTGCGGATTATTACCTCGTTGCGAGCGTACAGGAGGAATTCAATATCCGGGGCATCATGCCCGCCGTACGCGCGGTGGATGCTGACGTGGCGATTGGCCTTGATATTACGCCCGCCGGCGATACGCCGGACGTTTGCGGCGTTACGGATGTCCGTCTGGGCGCGGGGCCTGCTTTCACGTACCTGAACTATCATGGGCGCGGCACATTAAACGGCCTGGTCCCCAACGAGGCGCTGGTACACTTTCTGGAACGTACGTGTGAAAACTACGGCATTCCCTACCAACGTGAGGTTTGCAGGGGGCTGCTGACGGAAACGGCATATGTCGCCATATCCGGCTCTAAGGGTGTCGCTACCGCGAGCGTTTCCATACCCACAAGATATGCCCATACTCCCGTGGAGACGGCAAGCCTTAAAGACATTCAATCCACCATATCGCTGTTCACACATTTTACCGATACGTGGGACTCTTCCTGCTGTCTGAAGAAGATATGCCTGTAAAAAAGGCTGCCGCGCGATGCGGCAGCCCTCTAAAAGGCAACTTGGAGTTACAGTTTGATCTCGAAACAATCCTCTTCCTTGAACTCCTCAATCTGAAAATCGTTCATGTAGGCGCGCTCGGGAAGAATAATCAGCGCATGCAGCACAGGTTCGGACTTGGGTAGGGGGCAGAGGTGCCACACGCCGGGATACATGGTGACGATTACGTCCTTGGGTACCAGGAATACCTTGGTAGCCGAAGGTTCCGGCGTGCCGCCGTTTGCGGGCGCGACATGCAAAATAAAATCGTCGTTGACCGCCATAATGGCTTCGCAGGTAGTGTTATGGTATTCCGCACAGCGGATGACCATTTTCTCCGGTTTTTTGACGGCGATGGGAGAGAAGCCTATGGGGAGATTTCCCTGATAAAAAAAGCGGGAGCTGTCCCTGTAGAACGTATGAAGTTCTCCGCACAGCTCCGGGCCTTTCGGGGAGAATACGGACGTGAAAGTGCCAAACGGGGCGAATGCCTCTGCGGTGAGTGGTTCGGGTTTGATTACGCGCATACGGGAACCTTCTTTTCTATTTTTAAATATAGAATATCATAGCAT
>DATMXR010000322.1:0-3319 GCA_035561315.1 Feifaniaceae bacterium | reverse complement strand
GTATCGACGGATGAAAACATAACAACACTCCCCTCAAAATTTTTTATAAAAAAAGATGCGCATCGGGATCAATCTCCCAATGCACATCTTTGTGCCATATCCGTTCAAAAATAAAAGGGCGCAAGGCTTTCGCAAACGAAGCCCCCACCCTTAAGCTTCCAAACTTGAAAACGTCAGGCCGCATGTTTTGTGCACGCCGACCGTCCGCCCAACCGGAAAAATACGATTATGAAATTTCAAAAATGATTTTGTTCATTCTATCCGCTCCTTTGCCCTGAGTCAAGCAAAATTTTTGTATGTTCTGCATTTTTCTTTTTTGTGTGATGCATTTTATACGCTTAGGCTTCCTCCACCCGGTCCAGCCATTCGAGCTTCCCTTTGCATTTTGCCCGCCAACATAGTACCATAGACATGGAACGTTTTCCATGCTTTTACATGTCGTTTGGACAGGAGGAACGGAATATGGAAGAAACGCGCGCATCGTTTTTTCAAACGCTTCAGCAGCAGGAGCTTGACGGCGCGGCAATTTACGCCCATATCGCCAAAATGGCGAAAACGCCGGAGGAACGCGAGACGCTTCTTGCGATCTCCCGGGATGAATACAGCCATGCCGCCACGTTTGCGAAGTATTCCGGCCGCACGCTCAAGCCGAGCCGCTTTTTTGTAAACGTGCTGGGTGTCCTGGCGCGCATACTGGGCTATACGTTCATCATCAAATACCTGGAGCGGGGCGAGGACAAAAACATCGGCCTCTATCAGCGGGAAATCGACCGGATACCGGAGCTTGCCGCCATACTCGCGGACGAGGAGGCGCACGAGGAGCAGCTCCTTGGCATGCTGGACGAGGAGCGTCTGCATTACGTGGGCGACATGGTGCTGGGCATGAACGACGCGCTGGTGGAACTGACCGGCGCTTTGGCGGGCTATACGCTCGCCATGCAGAATACGGGATTGATCGCCATGGCGGGGCTTATCACCGGCGTTTCCGCCACGCTTTCCATGACGGCCTCCGGGTATTTGTCCTCCCGGGAGGCCGGGGACAAAAACCCCGTCAAATCCTCCGTCTATACGGGTGTCGCGTACCTTGTGACGGTGGCGCTTCTTATCATCCCCTACCTGCTGTTCCCGGCGGAGGGGTATTTCTGGGCGCTGGGGGTCACGCTTTTGATCGCGCTCGCCATCATCGCCGGGTTCAATTACTATACCTCCGTCGTGCGGGACCGGCCCTTCAAACGGAGCTTTCTCGCCATGGCCGCCATCAGCCTGGGCGTCGCCGCCATATCCTTCGGCGTGGGCCTTATCGTAAAAAACGTGCTGGGCATCGATATTTAACTTTCAAAAAAAGCGCACGGTCGCAAAGCCGCCGCCGCCCGTCGTGGTGCGGAGCCAGTTCCCGATATCGATACGCTTGATGATTCCCTCGTCCAAAAACGAGATTTCCGCCGCGCCCCCCGGAACATGGGAAAGGGAGACGACGGCCACCCAATGGTGGGAGTCCAGCGCTTTTTCAGCGCCGTTGTTGTGGTTTAAAAACGCCACCGGCAAATCGTTGCCGAACGCATCCTGTAAAAAGCCGATTACCGTATCCGGCGTGGGGCGGGCATCCGGTTTCCCGGGGACGTCAAGCGCCGCGGTATCCGCCTGTAATCCGCGCATATCCGCGAAGCGCTTTGCGCCTTCAGAGAATACCCCCGTTGTGTGCACGCCCTGCCATGTGGGCGTGATATAGTCCCACATTTCTTCCATCAGCCTGAGGCATTCGGCTTTGTCCGGCTGGGGCATGCCCCGGTTGGCGCGCTGGCTGTAAAGAAACAGGCTCGAAGCCGTGGTGGGCCCGCAGCCGGACATTCTTTGCCAGGCTTTTTGATACCAGCGCTGGTCGCAGCCATGATACACGGCGCCGGGGCTTTTAATTTGCAGCAGCTCCTCGCGCACGCCGGCCGTTCCGGGCCCCGCGCCGGGCTGCGGCATGATGTTTTGTTCTTTCATTCTTTTTCGTTAACGCCCTCCGCAAGAAGGATATTGGGACCGTATCCGGCCGCGGCGCGCGCTGTGACTGCCCCGGCGTATGTTCCCGCTCCTTTTGTTGATACCTCTTTTGTTTATAGTATAACACGCTTCCCCGCGGCAAGAACGAATGCCGCCCCCATTTCCGTAAAATTTAGCCCCCCGATTTTTTGTGACCGGTTCCATTTTTTCTTGACAAAGCTTGCTTCAAACAGTACGATGCAACATAGACAGGAGATGGAACGTCCATGCAGTTTACCATACACGACATCGCCCGCAGAGCGGGCGTCTCCCATACCACGGTTTCAAGGGTGATCAACAACTCGCAGAACGTGGGCGCCGCCACGAGGCGCAAGGTGGAAGAGGCCATCCAGGAACTCAATTATATCCCAAGCGCGTTCGCGCGCGGGCTTTCCAGGAACGAAACCAATATCATAGGCCTTGTGGTGCCGGAAATCCGGAACCCCTTCTTCGGCGATATCATAGAGGGCGTCACGCAGATCGCAGACGAAAACAATCTGAACGTGCTGCTCTACAACACGGATGAAAAGGTGCAAAAGGAACAGCGGGTGCTCCGCATTTTGCAGGAGCACCGCATCCGCGGCCTCATCATCACCCCCGCCACCGGGCAGGAGGAATACAATGAGGAATACGTGGAAGCGTTTGAAAAAATGGACGTTCCCATCGTGCTCATCGACCGCAATATCATGGACAGCAATTTTGACGGCGTGTATTTTGACGATACCCAGGCAATCTACGACGCCACGATGCTGCTGCTGAACGAGGGCCACCGCGATATCGTGATATTGGGCGGCAATAAAAAATTAAAGCTCGCCGTCAACCGCGTGACCGGCTACCGCCGCGCCCATGAAAGCATGAACATTCCCTATTCGGAAAGCAATATATTCTTTGACGATTTTACCAAGGAGAGCGCCTACGCCCTGACCCAGCGCATACTGGAGCGGGAAAAGCGGCCCACGGCGATCATCGCGGTAAACAACATGCTCACGCTGGGCTGCCTCAAGGCGATATTCGAGCGCGATATCAGAATCCCCGAGGACATCGGCTTTGTGGGATACGATAAGATCGAGCTGCTGGACGTAGTGAAAAGCAACATCTCCATCGTGGAAAAGGACGTCATCCAGATGGGCCGCAACGCCATGAAGCTGTTGATGGAGCGCCTGAACGAGGAGCGCACGGACCCAAGGAGCATCATGATGACGGCAAAGCTCGCGGCCCGCGGCTCCGAAAAATTGACGCATAAATTCTCTCATTAAAAAATTTTTAAAAACGCCGTTGACAACAAAATGGC
>DATMXR010000321.1:0-3115 GCA_035561315.1 Feifaniaceae bacterium | reverse complement strand
CGATCAGGATGTCAGAACAAAGTTTTGTATATTTCCCCTGCAAGTAAATAAATGCAATATTGTGTAAAATATAATATATTATTTTCAGAACCTGGAATGCGTGCATGGATTTGGCGCAAATATCCCTATATTCCTTTATTTTCTATATTACTTTTTTTTATGTTGCTTTTGGGCTGATTTTTTTGAAAAATACCGTATTTACATATCCTTGAATCTATGGTATAAATACAATATCTGTGCTGAAAGGTGGTGAAAGGATGTGAAGAAGAATATGCCGTTCCGTAATAAGCTGCATGTTCTGTGCGACCGTATCCACAGCATTGCATTTATCCGGACTCATGCAAGGGGGGAGTCTGCCCTTTTTCCCATTACATGCGGCCGCTTCGCAAGCCTTTCACGAAACAAACCGCCCGTATAGGTTGTTTTGTCTTTAGGCCCTGTGCGCTGCCGGCTGCACAGGGCTTTTTTATGCGAAAAAATAAGGAGTAACCTATGTTGACAAAGTACCTCAAAACGGCGCAAATATCGCTGCGCGCCCAGACGAACGGCGGCATCTGGTATCTGTTCCCGAAAATATTAATCAAACTCATATATCTGCTACCGCTGATGATACTTTGGCGCGTGCTGATGCAAAGCGGCGCGGAAACGGATATGAGCCTTGACCAGATGCTGACCTATACCTATTTGAATACGCTGCTCGCGGAGCTTCTGGCGGTGCGCACGCAATTCTCCGGATGGACGTATGAGGGCGAGCTCGTATCGCTCTTCAACCGCCCCATGCCGCTTTTCGGCCAGATCATCGCGCAAACGGCGGGGGAATGGATTCCCATGCTTCTCGCCTTCTCGCTGCCGATGGCTTTCTTAGCGCCGCTGTTCAAAATATCGCTGCATCCCGCGACGCCCTGGTTTTTTGTGAGCCTGCTCCTATGCGTTGCGCTGGGCTTTGCGATAGATTTTATATTCGCCTGTTTCACCATACGGCTAAAGGGCATGGCGTGGCTTGTATACATGCTGCGCATGGCGGTGGTATCGCTGCTTTCGGGCGCGGTCATCCCGTTTCAGATCATGCCCTTCGGGCTTGGTGAAATCCTGAAGCTGCAGCCTTTCGGAAGCCTGGGCGGCGCCTCCCTTTCCCTGTTCGTAGGCATAGCGGACCCGCTCCCCACCCTGCTGCTCCAGGTGTTCTGGAACGCGGCGCTGTGGCCCGCGGCGTATTTCTTCTTTAAAAAGACCCAGGAAAGGATGGTGAGCTACGGTGGCTGACAGATCGGGACGTATGACCTTGAAGCGGCTCTTACAGCTCTACGCCGTCTCCGCAAAAATGGACCTCGCGTGGCTGCTGCGGGACAGGTTGTTTGCCCTGCTCACGATCATCGCGGATATCGTTTCCACCATCGCATCGGTATCCGGCGTGATGCTGCTTGCGTGGCGTTTTCGCGGGATAGGCGGTATAAGCGAGTGGGAAGTGCTGTTCATGCTGGCCTACAACGTCATGCTCGGCGGCGTCTACATCATGTTCTTTGCTTCCAACAACGGGCACATTTCGCGCCTGATCGGCCGCGGGCAGCTCGAGCACCTGTATGTGCAGCCGCTTCCCCTGCCCGCCCAGCTTTTGACCATGGGCTTTATGCCCTTCAGCGCCGGCAGCGGCGTATACCTTGGCGCGGGGCTCATGTGGTGGGCGTTAAGCCACATGCAGCTCATATTGCCCTGGTGGTGGGCGTTCGCGCTCATAGGCAGCCTGCTCGTCTCCCTCCTTGTGATGCTGGGAGCGTCGTATCTCTTTTCCACCGCCGCGTTCTACGCGCCGGTGCAGGCGGAGGAAATCTCCCACGAAGTGATGGACATGTTCTTTGTCATCGGCGCGATCCCGCTTTCGGGCATGCCGCGCAACCTGCAGGTGCTGCTCGTCACCCTATTGCCGGTGGGCCTGAACGCGTGGTTCCCCGCGCTTGTACTGCTCAATAAGGCCCCGCTCGGTCTCCCCGCCATACTGCCGCTCATCGTCTGCGGCGTGCTGTGGGCGGTCACCTCCATCGTATTTAAGAAAGGACTGAACTACTATGTCAAAAAAGGCGTCAACCGATACAGCGCGCGCGGACATCGCCGTTGATGTGCGCAACGTCACCAAAATATTTACGCAGTGGCAGCGGGAGAACGCGGGCAATGGGCTGATCAGGAACCTGCTAAGGCCGGAAAAGCATGTGATCACCGCGCTCAACGACGTTTCGTTTCAGGTGAAGCGGGGCGAATTCATCGCCTACGCCGGGCCGAACGGCGCGGGAAAAAGCACCACCATGAAGCTATTATCCGGCATGCTGCTGCCCCACAGCGGCTCGCTGTCCGTGCTTGGGCTTTCCCCGAACAGGGACCGCATCCAGCTGATGAGCCGCCTAGGCATCCTATTCGGCAACCGGACGGAGCTTTGGTGGGACCACCCGCTTTCCCAGAGCTTTGAATGGAAAAAGGTCGTATGGGATATCCCGGGCGACGTTTATGAAAAGAACCTGAAGCTCGCCGTGGACCTGCTCGATATCGGCAGTTTATTAAAGACCTACGCCCGCGAGCTGAGTCTGGGGCAGCGCATGCGCGGGGACCTCGCCATGATGCTGCTGCACGGGCCGGAGGTGATACTCCTTGACGAGCCCACGCTGGGGCTGGACGTTGTGGCCAAACGCCAGATGATCGAGTTTCTGAAGCGCATCAACCGCGAGGAGGGCGTGACGATCGTGGTGACCAGCCACGACATGGACGACCTGGAGGAAATGGCGCAGCGCATCCTTATGATATCCGGCGGCAACATCGCATACGACGGCGGGTTCGACGGCCTCAGAGACATCACGGGAAATCTGACGCGCATCGTCATTTCCATGGAAAACGGCAAAGCGCCCAGGCTTTCGCCCGCGACGCTGATCTCCGTGGAAAACGGCGTGTACGAGTTCGAGGTGGATCTCTTAAAGACGCCCATCCAGGTGTTTTTGCAGCAGCTTTCCGGGATGGAGCGCGTGAAGAACATCGAGATCAGAAAGACGCCCATCGAGCAGGTGATCGCGGAGCTGTTCAGGGTGTGGAAGGCGAACAATCAGTAAGAACCAAAGAAGCGCCGTAAATTGCT
>DATMXR010000320.1:0-4056 GCA_035561315.1 Feifaniaceae bacterium | reverse complement strand
CGCCCCCACGGCAGCGGCGGAAGGCGGCACGTTTGTGCCGGGTACCTACACCGGCAAAGGCACGGGTATGAACGGGGATGTTGTGGTGTCCGTCACATTCGACAAGGACGCCATTACGTCGGTTGAGGTCACGGAGCATGCGGAAACCGAAGGCATCAGCGACCCGGCGATCGCAAACCTTCCCGCGGCCATACTCGCCGCGCAGTCCACGCAGGTGGACGCCGTTTCCGGCGCTACGATGACGAGCAACGGCATTATCGCCGCCGTCAACGACGCCATCACGCAGGCGGGCGCGGACCCTGCGGCGCTTGTGCCCAAGGCGGCTGAAACAGGCGGCGAGGCTGCGGAACTGACCGCCGACGTGGTCGTTGCGGGCGGCGGCCTTGCGGGCCTTTCCGCCGCGGTGAAGGCAGCTGAAGACGGGGCGAGCGTTATCCTGGTGGAAAAGATGGCGATGCTCGGCGGCTCCAGCGCGCTTTCCGGCGGCGGCCTGGGCGCTACGGATACCGCCGTGCAGAAGGAAGCGGGCATTACGGATACGGACGCTTCCTGGAAGCAGCTTTGGGAAGAGCGCCAGGCCACCAGCCCCGAGCAGGGCATGTATCCGGATTGGGACCGTGTGGACCGGCTCATCGCAACCTCTTCCGACACCATCGACTGGCTGCTTTCCCTGGGCTATCAATTCCGCAGGCCGGAAGGCTTCGGCGTGGACCCGGTGGAGCGCCTGCATTTCCCTGCGCCCGAAGGGAACGGCTCGGTTTTGACCGGTTTCCTCGGCGAGAAAGCGGAGGAGCTGGGCGTGCAGATACTGCTTGAGACCCCGGCCACGGAGCTGATCGTGGAAGACGGCGCCGTCACGGGCCTGAAAGCGGAAAACAAAAGCGGCCCCGTGACGCTGCATGCAAAATCCGTCGTGCTCGCCACGGGCGGCTTTGGCAGGAGCGAGGAACTCACCGCCCGCTTTACGCCCGAGGTTGCGGACTACGTGCAGTATTCCGTCTCCGGCGCGGGCAACATGGGCGACGGCATCGTGATGGCGGAGGCCGTGGGCGCGGCGCTCTACGAGGACCCCTGGATGATCGGCCTGGGTCTTGCGACGCCCGTAAAGGAAATGGCGGGCCTGTACTGGTACGGCACCTACATGCTCGTCAACCAGGACGGCGAGCGCTTCACCAACGAGGGGGACCATTATGCGGTCGTTTACAACGACGCGGCATATCAATCTCCCGGCGGCTCCTACATGCTCTTTGACGGCACCGAAGCGTTCGCGCCGTTTATTGCGGCGGCGGACCCCAAGGTGGACAACGCCGTCGTATTCAAGGCCGACAGCATAGAGGCGCTCGCCTCCGCCATCGGCGCGGACCCCGCGAAGCTCACCGCCACCGTGGAAGCCTACAACAAGATATCCGCGGGTACGGAAGACGCGTTCGGCAAGGCTGCGGAGCTGGCCGTTCCGCTCAAGACCGGTCCCTTCTACGCCGTAAAATACTTCCCCTGCAACATGGGGACGTTCGGCGGCGTGAAGACCAATGAAGCCATGGAAGTCCTCACGGCCGACGGAACGGTCATCAAAGGCCTGTACGCTGCGGGCGAAATGGCCAACCGCCCCTACTACTCCCAGGTGTATATGTCCGGAAGCGCGCTGCAGGTCGCGGCGACGACCGGCGTCACCGCCGGAACGAGCGCCGCTGCCGCGGCCAAATAAGAAAAGCAAAATCGATAACAAACGGCGCAGCTTTCGCTGCGCCGTTTGTTATGCCCGGGCGCTTCCCGCCTGACGTTTTGCCAATCGGGGTTTATGAGAAAGAAAGCATTTTGTTATCTAAGCTGATAGGAGATGCGCGTTGCCAAGCGGCCGATAAAGTTCATGGGGATCATTCGGGTCAGCGCCGAAGTGAGCTTTCCAAACTTGCGGTATAACAGATTGAACAGCAGGTAGGATTTGCGCTGCTGTTTCAATACGGGCATGCGGCGCATAATATTTTTGAAGGAGTAAAATTGCTTGTACATCCATAAATACCCGTTGTAGAGTTCCTCCGCCGTCATATTGGCGGGCCGGAACACGACATGGGCGGTGTTGTATTTGGAGAGGTCATACTCCGTAATGCGCCCCGCTTCCTCCATGCGCCGGTACAGCTCCGTACCGGGGTACGGCGTCAGGATATGGGAGGTGAGCGTTTCGATTTTGTGTTTTACCAGCCAGTTCAGCGTATTTTGAAAGGCATCGGGGCCGTCCCCATCCAAGCCGAACACCATGCTTGCGTTGATCATGATGCCGCGGCTGTGGATGGCCTCCACAAGCGCCTCGTACAACTCAAACCGGTTGTCCTTGTTCACGCCCTCCAATGCCATGTTATTGATGGATTCAAACCCGATAAACAGGCTCTGGCACCCGGTTTCCGCCATCAGGTCAAGAAGATCGGGTATGCAGAGGATGCGTGTGGTAACGGCGGCGTTCCATTTTAGATCCATTCCCCGCATCTCCTCCAGCAGCCTTCGGGTATAGGATGGGGCGCCGATGAAGTTGTCGTCCACAAATAAAATGTGCCGCGTATTGAGCGACCGGATGTCCGCGAGCACGTCCTCAATCGGACGGCGGACGTGCAGCCTGTTTTTGGAGCTGTTGTAGCAGAAATCGCATTGGTTGGGGCAACCCCGGCTGGTGGTTACGACGTTTGTATAAAGATAGCGGCTTTTATCTATTGCATCGTACTTCGGGGAGACGAGCTCGTGGCCCTGAAAGCCGTCCATGTCACAATAAACTTTTTGAAGCCTTTTACTTGCCGTGTCCTCGATCATTTTCGCCCACACACGCTCGGCTGCGCCGATGCAGATCGCATCAAAATGGGGCAGGCAGCTTTCGTGGCAGCAGGTGACATGGATACCCCCTGCCGCCACGGGGATGCCCCGGCGGCGGAATTTTTCCGCAATTGCGCAGGCGCGCGGCATCACGTCCAGCGTCACGGTGATGGCCACAAAATCGACGTTAACGGTATCGTCCACACGCTCTATGTTTTCGTTGACGATTGTAACATCGTGGCTTTCGGGCGTAAGCTGCATCAGCGTGAGCAGCGCAAGAGAAGGCGCCATGCGGGTTTTTAAATCCGTATCCATCGGCCGCTTGTTCATTCTGGGCTGGATCAGGAGGATTTTCATAGCTACCTCCATCGGCACAATAATATGTATACCAAATCCGCCAATACCATGGTTACCCAATGCAGGGCGGCAAAGAAGGTAAATTTCTCAACGATCCCGTTTGCGTCGCTTAAGATCGCCAGATAGAAAAGCGCAATCGCAATCATGGTGAGTACGATGGCTACCGAAAGGCACTGCGTGAGTATGGCCGTATGGTACTCGTCATAGAGGCGCCGCCGGGTAATCGGAAGGATCACGATAAGAAGCGTAACTGTGATCATTGCCCAGGCAATGTACCTGTGATGCCCGGCAGCAAGAAACGCGCTCCAGTTGCCCCAAAAGGGAGAGTGCGTACTTTCCGCGGCGTAATAGAGCATACGCCGGAACTCCGCGTGTCCGGCGGTGAAAATAAAAATAAGGCTGTAAAATGCGGTAAGTATGCTGATGCAAATCGCGTTGGTGGCGGGGTGTCTGAATATACGCATCATTTTCTGTCTTCCTCCTGAAACAGGAATAGCGCTTCAATGGATATGCCGAAAAAGCGCGCCAGATCAAAGGCAAGCCATATGGAGGGATCGAACTTGCCGGTCTCTATGGCGTTGATGGCCTGACGGGAGACGCCTACGGTTTCGCCCAGTTCCTTTTGCGTCAGGCCGCGCTCTTCCCGAAATGCTCGGACATGGCTCTGCATGGAATTCCTCCGCGTGTAAGGTTAGCCTTACAGAAAATATAGCAGAGGCAAAGTTTTGTGTCAAGCAAACCTGATACAAAAAAGAAATTTTAAGAGTGCAGCTTGCAAAGAAAAGAGATTGTCTGTATGCTTGTAAGGCTATTATGAAGTCTGGAGGATGCAATGTATACGGTATATGAAACGGACAGGCTTTTGTTAAAGGCGCTCGGCCCGTCCCAGGCGGAACTGAC
>DATMXR010000319.1:0-4281 GCA_035561315.1 Feifaniaceae bacterium | reverse complement strand
GTGTGGCGGCGGGCGTGGGTTCGGGCGCGGGCGTGGGCGGTATGACGAGCGTATGGGAAATTTCAGAGGAAAACGCGTCCGTGCGGACCGCGGCGGCGACCTCCCCTTCCGCCTGCACGACGGCCGCAAACGATACCCTGTCCCCGGCGTTCAGCGCGGAAAGGAGCAGCACGAACCCGTCGTTTCCCGGCACGATCTCCCATTGGACGTCCTGTATACCGGGATCGCCGGTCCCCGGCGGGTGTTCAGGCCCGGGGCCTGGGGACGCGGCGGGTTGATCCGCCGGTTCGAACGCGACGCTGTCCTCCCGCATCAAAAGCCCGTCCCCGAGCTGTACCCTAAGCGCCGTCCAATCCTTTGCAGCCGCCGCTTCCTCCGCCGTAAACGCGTAGCGGATACGATCCCCCGGCTTCACTTGGGCATTCTGTTCAGGGTCGCTTTCCCACGCGACATACTGCTGCGCCGAAGCGATCAGCGGCGGCAGCAGGCACAGCGCGAACAGCGCGAACAGCGCCGCAAGCGCGGGCCTTTTCCTACGCATCCGCATACAGCACCGGCTTTCTCATGTATCGGAAGCCGCTCGACCAGGCTTCGGTCACCACCACGGTATCCCGGCTGGAGGAGCAATGCGCCACAAGGTATGTGCCGTCCTCCCGTTTTTCCACCACGATGCCCACATGGTTGATGGCGGAGGTCCCCGGCGCGGCGCGGAACGCAAGATCGCCGGGCTGCGCTTCGTCCCAGCCCAGGGTCATGGAATTGCTCCACTGCCGTGCCGAGCCGTCCCCGACCGCGTCAAGAAGCTTGACGTCCTTCGCGGCGTTGATGAACGCCCACGTCACAAAGCCGCTGCAGTCGAGGCCGAAGTTCTGCACGGTGCCCGTGGTCACGCTGCCTGAAGAAGTGACCACCTTGGGCACGCCCCAAAGCGGGTTCCAGCCGACCGCGGGGTATTTGCCGCCCCAGAAGTATTCGATCTGCCCCGCCATGGAGTACGCTGTCAATACCACCTGCCCACGCTGCATGGTTAAGCCTTCGGGCAGGCTTTCCCGGATTTGTTCCTCCTGCTCCTTTGTCATATCCGAAAACGAGGCGTCACCCGTGAGCGAGGCGAACATGCGCAAAAATTCCGGCTGCATCAGCTCGTCGAGCTGCGCGGCCCTGTTCCCGTCAAAACCGTATAGAAGCGCCATTTCCTGGCTGCTTTTTTCCGTCAGCATCACTTTAAGCGCGCCGTTTTCCACATGGAACGAAAGCGAGTGCATCTCCCAGAACACGTCTTTGATGCCGTCGAGCGGAATTTTCCTCAAATTATAAAGATCCAGCGGCTCCTCCACATCCAGCGAGCTTTTTGCCACGAACACCGCAAGCACTTCCGACCAGTTGGATACGGTCGGGGTCTCGAGCGGGGTGAGCGCGCTTTCTGTGGCGGCCTGCGCGGGCCCCAGGGCGTCGGTTTCCTCCTGCACGGGCACGGAACGCAAAAGCTCAAAGCGCTCGGCGTCGTCAAACGCGCCCTGCAGCAACGCTACGCGCTCCTCAAATTCCCGGTTGAGGCCGGATATGATTTGGTTCAGGTCCTCCGATATCATGTCCCGGTACTCCCGATACTTGCGGTAGCGGGAATCGCTCGTGCCGATGAGCGTGCTTTTTTCCTCCTCCGGCTCCGGCGCAAGCACCGTCACCACGGAGAACGCCGTCGCCATTTCGTCCCCGAGCGGATGCCATGCAAAAAAGCGGACGACGTATACGCCCGGAATGTCCGCCGAGAACCCCCCGTCGTCCGCCACGGTTACGAAAAGCTCCTGCCCAAGCTCATCCTCCGCATACGCGAGGCTGCTTAAATCCAGCTGCGTGCCCGCGGGGATCGTGATATCGTTCGCGTCGATCCATACCGCGTAGGGCAGCGGCGTGGGCGAGGGGCTGGGCGTGGGCGATGCCGAAGGCGTGGGCGTAAGTTCGGGCGAGGGCACAGGTGTTTCCGCGGGCGGGGTAAGCGTGGGCGTCGGCTCCCCCGGCGGCGTTTCGGGTATGGGGGCAGGCTCCGGCGGAAGCGTGGTGGCGGGCGTTGCCTCCGGCAGGGACGCAGGCGGCGTTTGCGGCGCCCCTTCCGCAAGCGCGGGACGTCCGCCCGCCTGCAGGAACACGCCGAGCAGGAGAACGCAGGATAGATACAGGCAAAGCGCGCGTCTGCGCATAAAATTCCTCCCGCAGCAAATATCTCAGGGGTATTTTCTCCATTATATCGCAAAACGTGGAACGCCAGGATTCATTTAACAATTTATTTTCATTTGAAATGACGCAAAAAACCGTTGACAGACGGGCGCAATTTTAGTATCCTTGTCAAAATGAATGTGCGGCATGCGGAAAGGCAAACGTATGAGGCTTCGGCTGAAATACAACCGAATAAAACCGATGCAAACGAAAAACACTGGTCTTTTGTGAACCAAGTGTTTTTTTTTGCAATCAAGTATGCAGCACAGTAAATGACCCGGCCGCCCCCTTGGCAGGGCCGCCCCGTACCAAAGAAAGGAGACGCACATGCTTCAAAACAAAAGCCTGATTGCCCCGGGGGATTTTTCCCTTCCGGAGATTGAGGAAGTACTGTCCCTTGCGGAACGTATCGTAAAAAATCCATCCCGATATCAAGAGGCGTGCAAAGGAAAACTCCTTGCAAGCCTTTTTTATGAGCCCTCCACCCGGACCAAATTCTCATTCGACGCGGCCATGCTGCGCCTGGGCGGCAGCACGATCGGCTTTTCGGACCCTTCCACCTCCAGCGCCGCAAAAGGGGAGACGGTCGCTGACAGCGCCCGCACGGTGGCGCAGTACGCGGACATCATCGTGGTGCGCCACCCCAAGGAGGGCACGGCCAGGCTGATGAGCCAGTACGCCGCCTGCCCCGTCATCAACGCGGGGGACGGCGGCCACCACCACCCCACCCAGACGCTGACCGACCTTTTGACCATACGCAATTACAAAAAAAGCTTTGAAGGCCTGACGGTGGGCGTGTGCGGGGATCTGAAATTCGGCCGCACCATCCACTCGCTGGTGACCTGCCTCTCCCGGTACGAGAACATCAAATTCCTGTTCATCTCACCGGAAGAGCTGACAATGCCCCCCTACGTCAAGCAGGCGCTCATAAAGGCGAACGTCCCCTTCACGGAAACCACGGATCTGGAGGCGGCCATGCCCATGCTCGATATCCTCTACATGTCCCGCGTGCAGCGCGAGCGGTTCATCAGCGAGGAGGAATACCTCCGCTTAAAGGACTTCTTCATACTCACCGCGGATAAAATGGCGCTCGCCAAGCAGGATATGATCGTGATGCATCCGCTGCCGCGCGTCAACGAGATCGCCACCGAGGTGGACCATGACCCCCGCGCGGTATACTTTGAGCAGGTGAAATTCGGCATGTATGTACGCATGGCGCTCATTATGAAGCTGCTGGGCGCGGCGGAACCTGTATAAGAGCTTAAAGGAGGAAACGCCATGATCAACGTATCCAAACTCAAGGAAGGCATCGTCATCGACCATATCCGCGCGGGGCACGGGTACAAGATTTTTCAGCAGCTTGGCCTGGACAAGCTCGAGGACGTCGTGGTGCTCATGCGCAACGTGAACAGCACCAAAATGGGCCGCAAGGACCTGATAAAAATAGAGACCAATCTGGAGCTGAACCTGGACGTACTGGGGCTTATAGACCCCAACGTGACCATCTCCTACGTTAAGGAAGGCGAGCGGGTGAGTAAACTCAAGCTTTCGCCGCCCGAGCATGTAACGGGCATACTTACCTGCAAGAACCCCCGCTGCATCACCAACCAGGAGCGTATCCCAAACACCACGTTCCATCTGGTGGACGCGGAAAAGAACGAATACGCCTGCGAATACTGCGACGCGCGGGCGCGCTTATAAGGAGTGAAGCACCTTGATCGTCCGCTACCGTAACGCAAGGCTCGTCGACGCGATGGGAGACCGTTTCGGGGACCTGTATGTGGAGGACGGCCTCATCCGGTACTGCGGGCAGGCAGGCCACCAATTTAGCGACAAAACGGTGGATGTCGGCGGGAACGCGATATTGCCCGCGCTGATCGACCTGCACTGCCACCTACGGGACCCCGGCTACCCGCAAAAAGAGACCATGGAAACCGGCATGCGCGCCGCGCTCAAAGGCGGCTACGCGCTGCTGTGCGCCATGGCGAACACGGACCCCGTGATCGGCACGCCGGAACTGGTGGAGCAAAACCATGAAAAAGCGCGGCGGCTGAAGCTGTGCAAGCT
>DATMXR010000318.1:0-5037 GCA_035561315.1 Feifaniaceae bacterium | reverse complement strand
GCCTTATCAGCGGATACAAAAGAGTTTTTTATTATACGTTCTGGAGGTAAATGCATTATGAGTGAAGTCTTGAAGGGCGCCTGCATCATCGGCCAGTCCGGAGGCCCGACGTCCGTGATCAACGCGAGCGCATACGGCGTGATCCGCGCGGCGCTCGACAGCGAAGCCATTACAAAAGTTTATGGCGCGGCCCACGGCATCCGCGGCGTGCTCGACGACGTGCTCTACGACATGGGCCAGGAAGACGAAAAAGAGCTTGCGCTGCTGCTGCATACGCCTTCCTCCGCGCTCGGCTCCTGCCGCTACAAACTCAAGGACAGCGACGCGGACGATACGGATTACAAGCGCATACTCGAAATATTCAAAAAGTACGACGTCCGCTATTTCTTCTACAACGGCGGCAACGATTCCATGGATACCTGCAACAAGATCTCCAAATACATGCAGAAGGTAGGCTATCCCTGCCGCATCATGGGCGTCCCGAAGACTATCGACAACGATCTTTTCGGGACCGATCACTGCCCCGGCTACGCTTCCGCCGCAAAATATATCGCGACAAGCTGCATGGAGCTCTACCTCGACGCGCGCGTATACGACACCGGCATGGTCTGCGTGCTGGAGATCATGGGCCGCCACGCGGGCTGGCTGACCGCGGCCTCCGCCATCGCCTCCCACTATGGCCAGGGGCCGGATCTCATCTACCTGCCCGAGCGCAATTTTGACATGGACAAGTTCGTCGCCGACGTGCAGGCCGTTTATAAGAAAAACGGCAAGTGCATCGTGGCCGTGTCCGAAGGCATCCATGACGCGGGCGGCAGGCTGATCGCCGAGTACGGCGCGGAAAACGCCCCCGTGGACGCGTTCGGCCACAAGCAGCTGGGCGGCCTGGCCTCGAACCTCGCGAACATACTTAAGGAGAAGACCGGCGCGAAGGTGCGCGGCATCGAATTCTCGCTGCTGCAGCGCTGCGCGGCCCACTGCGCGTCCGAAACGGACGTACAGGAATCCTTCCTTTCCGGCAAGACCGCGGTGGAATGCGCCGTTTCCGGCATTACGGACAAGATGGTGGGCTTTGAGCGCTCCGCCGACGCCAGCGGCAAATACGTCTGCAACATCAAGCTGATGGATCTGTCCGAGGTCGCCAACACCGAAAAGAAGGTGCCCCTGGAGTGGATCAACGAAGAAGGCAACAACGTTTCCAAAGCCTATATCGACTACGCGCTGCCCCTTATCCAGGGCCAGCCCGATATGGTATATGAGGACGGTCTGCCCCGCTTCGCCAAACTCAGGAAGGTCAAGGCCCGGTAAATACCCTTGCCGTAAAAAACCGGAGGCGTCATCCTCCGGTTTTTTCATACGGTTTTTTCATGCGCTTTTCTTATGTTTTGCCCGATGCGGTGAACACGTTGTTGATATGCTCCACATCCGGCAGCTGCCCCACGTGGGATTTGCTTTCGTTGAAGTAGAGGCAGGCGTGCCCCACCATATCGTTGCGTTCCACGGTATCGGCCCCGTGCGGCTGCCCCTGCAGCGAGCAGGCCACCTGCGCCCCGTTTATGGTGATGAGCATGGGGCGCTTGGAATAATTGTATTCCCCGCCGAACGTGTCCTTATATACCGTGGCGTCGTTTGCGGTGGCGGCTTCCATTTCCGCGTGCTGCTCGCCGCCCGTATAGACCATGTTGAATGTCGCGCCGGTGTTGAAATCGGTCAGCGTATATGTCTGCCCCGCCGAAAGCTGCCCCTTCACGTCCTGCCAGGACGTCAGCGCCCCCGTCTTCTTTTGGCTGCCGTCCGCACGGTCGCCGATAGGGATGTGCACTTCCTGCGGAATGGCCGCGCGGGCCGCTTTCTGCGAAAAGAGCAGCGACATGCTCTGCTCGCCCACCGTGCCGTCCGCTATAATGGGCGTGCCGTCGTCCGAAACCTGGTTTTTTTGAAACTCGATCACCGCGCTTCGCGTCATGCTCAAAAAGCTGCCCGTGGGCTTAAACTGAAAATAACCCAGCTCGCGCAGGCGCGTCTGGATCATGGCAACGGTCTCCCCCGTATCCTCATACTGGATCAGCTGCGTGCCCGCAAAGGGGGACGGCGTCGCGGCCTCCGCCTTGACCATAAACAAAAGCGCGAACAGGAAAACAAACGGCAAGAATACGGCGCGTTTCATGCGGGAACCTCCTAAAGTAACCGTACCGCTTCAGGTAAGCACTGATTTAAGATGCTGGATTTGCGTGCCGAATAAACCAGCGGTTACGTAACAGTATACCACAGCATGCATGTTTTTGCGGCTTAAACCCTCAAAACCGCAAGGAAAGCATGAAAACAAATTGTGTACATGCTATACTTATGACAAATACGCCTTAGGAGAATGCCATGCGTTGCGGATGCCCGGATTGCGGCAGCTATATGATACAGCGGGAAAGAGGGCTTTTAAGCGGATGCGTCTGCCCCGCCTGCGGGGCTTCCTGTGCGGCCTGTATGGGCACGGAACAGGCTCCCGTGGAAGGCGACGCGTTATCCATGCAGGCGCAGCTTCGCGCAAGGCTGCGGGAACTCGAAGAACAATACGGGCAGGATCGATAAAGAAAGCGGGTCGGGACAACATGAAAAAAATCCCTTCAAAGCGGGCGCCGAAAAAGGAAGGCACGCCCATGGATACGGCGCTGAAGTTTCTTGCCGCCAAGGCGCGCACGGTACGGGAGGTGGAGCGGCACCTGGACGACAGCCAGTTTGGGGAAATCGAGGTGCAGCAGGTCATAGACCGTTTGCTGGAGCTAAAATACCTGGACGACGCCGCCTATGCGGAAGAATTCGTCCGTACGCGGCTCTCTTCAAAGCCGTTGAGCCGCAATAAGCTCAAGGAACAGCTTTTGCAGCACGAACTCGCGCTCCCGGTGATATCCGAAGCGCTTGCGGGGATAGACGACGCGCACGAGTATGGGAACGCGCTGCAGATTGCACAAAAATACGCGCGCCAGCTTTCACGGTATGAGCCGGAGGAATTAAAAGAGCGCCTGATGCAGCGTTTGGTCGCGCGCGGGTTTGCTTATGACGATTCCCGCCGCGCCATAGAGCAGGCTACGCGGGAGCCCATATAGGAGGATACATGCGAAACGCAATTCTAAAAATGCTGCAGGAGAACCCGGAAGGGTACGTTTCCGGCGCGCGCATCAGCGAACAGCTCGGCGTTTCCCGCACGGCGGTATGGAAGCACATACAGGCCCTGCAGCGCGAGGGAATTGTGATAGAGGCAGTCACCAACCGCGGCTACCGCATCATAGGGGCCGCAAACGTGCTGCACCCGGCGTTTGTCACGCCCATGCTGAAAACCAAATGGCTGGGCCGGGGGATGACCCACCTAAACAGCGTCCCTTCCACCAACCAGCTTGCCCGCCAGATGGCGGCGGAAGGCTGTGCGCACGGCACAGCCGTGCTGGCGGAGGAGCAGACGGCGGGGCGCGGCCGCCTTGGCCGGGGCTGGACGAATCTAAAAGGCAAGGATATCTGCATGAGTATGGTGCTCCGCCCCAGGCTGGAAGCGCAGCACGCGCCGCGCTACACGCTTGCAAGCGCCCTGGGCGTATACCGGCTCGCGGAGGAGCTTGGCACCTCCCCCGTCATCAAATGGCCCAACGACGTCTTAATAAACGGCAAAAAAATCTGCGGTATCCTGCTGGAGATGACCGGCGATATGGACGCGCTGCAGTCCGTCATCGTGGGAGTCGGCCTGAATGTGAACACCGACGCGTTTCCGGCGGAGATCGAAAAAACGGCGACCTCGCTTTCCTTGAGCACGGGAAAAACATTGGACCGCAACCGGGTACTCTCCATGCTTCTTAACCTCCTTGAGCCGCTGTATGACGCCTGTGAGAGCGAAGAGGCTTACGCCGGGCTGCTGCGAGAATATACGCGCTGCTGCGGCACCATAGGGCAGGCCGTCTCCGTGACGGGCATCCGGGAGACCCTCAGCGGCGTCGCGGAAGGGATAGACGGCGTGGGGAGGCTTTTGCTGCGGTCCGCGGACGGAACGCTGCGCGCGCTTTCCGCGGGCGACGTCACGCTCAAAAAGACAGCGCAATAGCACTATTTCAGCCACTGCATGACCCGAAGCACGCGCTGCACGGCGCCCGTTTTCCATATGCCGTATCCGGCCGCCGCGCCCGCGACATTGAGGAGGATATCGTCCACGTCAAAACTGCCCACGCGCAGCAAAAGCTGCAGCGATTCGAGCACGAACACGATAAGCAGCATTTTCTTTAAAAATTTTCCAAGCTTCCTTGTCCCCCGCCTTACGGTGGGCATGTATATGCCCATCGGGAAAAACAGCAGCAGATTTCCTATGGCGTTATCAAATACGATATCCGGGTTGATGGTGCGCTGCGCCGTTCTTGTGACAAGCTCCGCAATGGTCCTGAACGGCACCAGGTTGACCGCGGTCCGCATATACTCCTGCAGCGTCATGCCGCTTTGCGCAAAGCGGTATTCCCTGTTTAAAAACAGCAGGTAGACGATCACGATGCAATAGCATGCGAATGTCACATATAATAAAACGCGCATCAGTTTTTTCATGAGCATCTCCCAGTTGCCTTCCTCCCCAAGCGGAAAGCGCCAGCTTTAGTGTAAAGGAATTGCGCGCATTTTATCCGGCTTCCCGTTGAAAGGCGCATAGGTACGGCCGGCTGCACAGGCAACCGGCCGTACAACGTTTGGTTTGTTCTTGTTCTCGTTTATTTGAGAATCAAATTCAGAAACGACTTCCCCGCCGCCCAGGCCTCTCCCGTCAGGTATTCGTAAACCGTAGCGCCGATATCCGAAAAACTCTTACGCGTTCCGATATCCGCGCCCGCCTTCACGGGCGCGCCGGTCACGACGATGGGGATATATTCGCGGGTATGGTCGGTGCTGGGCGTCGTCGGGTCGCAGCCGTGGTCCGCCGTGATGAGCAGGATATCGCCGTCTTTGAGCGCGGCGCACAATTCCGGAAGCTTGCCGTCAAAATACTCGAGCCCCGACGCGTAGCCTTCCACATCGTTGCGG
>DATMXR010000317.1:0-12094 GCA_035561315.1 Feifaniaceae bacterium | reverse complement strand
GTTCTTCCCCTGCACGCGCCGTACCGCTCTTCCACCAGGCAAGCGGCTCTCTGTGCCGTATCATACAGGATACTCGTCTCTTCATCGCCAATTTGGTTAACCGATAGTATGAACGCATTATACCGTCCGTTATGCGCTTTGTCAACGCTTTTCCTTATGATATGCCGTTATTCCTGTCTTGGCAAACAAAAAATTATTTAAATAAAATGTTTTAGAACCCGCATCACCAACCTATACAGACGCACATATATATGTAATACGGGAAAGGGAAAACCGGTGCCCCTTCCTACCGGGCAAGCGGGCCGCTTACGCATCCTGCACTGCCTTACAACCTTATACAGAAGCCTCCAAGAGCCAAGCGCTCAACAAAAAGCCTCACACCGCCGAAGGGGACGCCCTTGGGCGGTGTTTTTATATGCCGCTGATAAAGTCACAAAAGTGGCTGCATCGCTTTTGCGAGGGTTTCCGTGCAGGCTTGGCGGGGTAAGCCTGCACGCGCAGGCGGCGGAGCGCCCTGCCATGTATAAAGGGCGCGCAGCGATCGGTCCTGGCATAATCTATGTGGTATATCTAAAATCAGGGCAGGCGGGCCTATGCGCTTGCGCCGGGCTGCCGAAACGGATATACTATTAGCTGCCGTCAATAGCAATAGCGCATGAGGAGGAGAGACTGTGGAACAGAAAAAATCGGTTTTGAGCGGCATACAGCCGTCCGGCGTGCTCACACTGGGCAATTATATCGGGGCTCTCCGCAATTGGGCGAAGCTGCAGGCGGATTTCAACGCGTACTATTGCGTGGTGGATATGCACTCCATCACCGTAAGGCAGGACCCGGAGGCGCTGCGCCGCCGCTCTATAGAGACAATGGCGCTGTTGATCGCCTGCGGCGTAAAGCCGGAGACCTCCACCATGTTCATACAATCCCATGTGCCCGCGCATGCGCAGCTGACCTGGGTGCTCTCCTGCAACACGTACATGGGGGAATTATCCCGCATGACGCAGTTCAAGGATAAATCCGCCCGCCACGCGGACAACATCAACGCGGGCCTGTTCACCTACCCCGTGCTGATGGCCGCGGATATCCTTTTGTACCAGGCCGATCTTGTGCCCGTGGGCGCGGACCAGAAGCAGCACATCGAAATCACGCGGGACGTCGCCATCCGCTTCAACAACGCCTACGGCGAGACGTTCACGCTGCCCGAGCCCTACATCCCCGAGGTGGGCGCAAAGGTCATGAGCCTGCAGGAGCCGGACAGGAAGATGTCCAAATCCGACGACAACCCCAACGCGTATATCGCTTTGCTCGATACGCCGGATATCATTATGAAAAAAATGAAGCGCGCCGTGACGGACAGCGAGAACTGCATCGCCTACGACGAAAACAGGCCGGGCGTTGCGAACCTATTATCCATATACAGCGCCTGCGCCGGGGAAACGATACCGGAAGCCGTGGCCCGCTTCGAGGGCAAGGGCTACGGCGCGCTGAAGACCGCCGCGGCCGCGGCTGTAATCTCCGTACTGGAACCCGTGCAGAAGGAATTCTACCGCGTGCTGGAGGAAAAGGACTACCTCAATAAAACCATCCGCTACGGCGCGGAAAAGGCCGGGGAGACCGCGAACAGGACGCTGCGGGACGTGTATGACAAGGTAGGGTTCAATTCGTTCGGAGTGTAATCGAACAGAATAGGGAAAAATCAAAAGATGGAGCGGGAAAATCCCGCTCCCCTTTTCGATCTAACTGATTTTCAAATACAACGCGGGGCGGACGCCGCTGTAGGCATAATCGACACGGTAACCGTGCACATTGACGGAACCGTCGCGGTAGACAAACGCGGCATGGTTTCTGATACCGGGGGACCGAAGCCACCACCAGCGGGACGAGCCTTTATCGTACGCGATCCGTTCCGGACCGTTGAAGAAGTATTTATTCGCCTCATTGACGTCAAGCAAAAATATTTTGTCGGTGGTCGCATTGCCGCCGTCGGTTCCATATTTCGGATTATTGCCGTTGAAGACTTCCGTATCCAGTATGCGCTGCTGCTCATAATAGCTGAATCTATCGTAAAACGTGCCGTTCAGATATGCCCTGAGCGTACAGTTCTCCCAGGTGGTCATTTCATTTTTTATATGATAGGCCCGTTTTTCCACAATGTCTTTTGCAATAAGCAGCGCGCGGCCGTTCTGAACGTCCAGCACCCTCCAGCCATAGCCGCCAAAAGTGATTGTTTCGTATTCCTTTTCGACCATACCGCCCTCCATATAGCCTTGCCGCCGTTGAACCGGACGTCCCGGCCGTTTGGCCGGGACGTTTTGCATCTTTTATAAGAGTTACCACGAAAACTGGTATACCGTCTCGCTTTTGAACGTCTCGCCCGCTTTTAACACGGAGCCCTCGAAGTGCCGGTGGTTGACGGCGTCCGGGAAGTACTGGGTTTCCAGGCAGAACGCGGCATGCCGGCCGTAATGGATACCGCCTTTGCCCACGGCGTCCGTCATGTTGCCGGTATAGAGCTGCACGCCGGGGAGGTCGGTGAGCACGCGCATCCTGCGCCCGCTTTTCGGCTCGTGCGCCACGGCGATTTCGCGCAGGCCCTCCGGCCCGGAAAGCACAAAGTTGTGGTCGTACCCGCCGAACTGCTTTACCTGCGGGAAATCGGAGCCGATGTCCCGGCCGATCGTCCTGGCCTTTGTAAAGTCCATGGGCGTTCCGGCGACGGATAGGATTTCCCCGGTGGGCACGCAGCCGCCGTCCCCCGGCGTATAGAAGGGGGCGTTTATCGTCAGTTCGTGGGAAAGGATACTGCCGCCGTCGTGCCCGGCGAGGTTAAAATAGCTGTGGTTGGTGAGGTTGCAGACCGTGCTTTCCTCCGCGCAGGCAAGGTATTCGATGCGCAGCGCGTTGTTGTCCGCCAGGCGGTAGCGCACGTTTACTTGCAGGCCGCCGGGGTAGCCTTCCTCGCCGTCGGGGCTGTAGCGCGTGAACGCCACGCCGTCGGATAAGATTTCGCCCGGCCAGTTGCGGCGGTTGAAGCCCACTGCCCCGCCGTGCAGATGGTGTTCGCCGTCGTTTTTCGCGACCTGGTACCGCCTGCCGTTCAGCGTGAACGCCCCGTTGCGGATGCGGTTGCCGATGCGGCCAATCGTCGCGCCGAAATAGCAGACGTCCGCCTGGTAGCCCGCGAGATCGTCATAGCCCAATACCACGTCCGCCTTGCCGCCGTTCCTGTCCGGCACAAAAAGCGACCTGAGCGCCGCGCCATAGGAGATGAGCTCCACCCGCACGCCGTTCGCGTTCTCCATCCGATAGGCGTAGACCGGGGTACCGTCCGTGTGGGTGCCAAAAAGCCTGCGTTCGATCTGCATGTACTTTGCCTCGCTTTCGCAATGTTGATCTATTTGGAAAAGCGTTTACAATGCGGAGCGCATGCTCCGCAAGCGCAGTATGCCGAAAAACTTATTGGGTTCGGGAGCCGCAGTCCACGGGGGCTTTCAATCGCCGCCAGCGACATGTGCGGCGGCGGAAAGCCTTGCGCCGAAAGGCTTTCCTTGCAGGAACGCTGCGCCCGTGCCGCAGGCGCAGGTTGTTCCTATCATCCCCGAAAAAGTGCCGCAAGGCACTTACATTTACTCCGCGCAGATGCGCTTCATGGCGCGTTCTGTGTTTTCCCGCGTGGCAAACGCCGTCATGCGGAAATAGCCTTCGCCCGCGTTGCCAAAGCCCGCGCCGGGGGTACCCACGATCTGCTTTGCGCGCAGCAGCTCGTCAAAGAACGCCCAGCTGTCCCCGCCCGGGACCTTGAGCCAGATATAGGGGGCGTTCATGCCGCCAAATACCGTATAGCCTGCCTTTTGCAGGCTTTCGCGGATCAGGCGGGCGTTGTCCATATAATAGCGGGCGACGTCGAGTATCTGCCTGCGGCCCTCGGGGGTGTATATGGCCTCCGCGCCCCGCTGCGTTACATAGGGCACGCCATTAAAGCGCGTGGTGTGCCTGCGGTTCCACATGGCGTTGAGGCTGACGTCGTTGCCAAGGTCGTCCTTGTAATGAAGGGACTTGGGCACCACGGCGTACGCGCAGCGCGTTCCGGTAAAGCCGGCGGTCTTGGACATGGACCGAAACTCGATCGCGCATTCGCGCGCGCCCTCCACCTCGAACACGCTGTGCGGCACGTCCGGGTCGCTGATGTAGACCTCGTAAGCCGAATCGTAGAGTATCAGCGCGCCGTTTTCCCGCGCGTAATCCACAAACACCTTGATCTGCGCGCGGGTGAGCGTGGTGCCGGTGGGGTTGTTGGGGTAGCAGAGGTAGATGACGTCCACGGGCTTTTCAGGAAGCGCGGGGACAAACCCGTTTTCCTCCGTGCAGGGGAGGTAGACGATGTTCGTATAACCGCCCGTCTTCGTGTCGAACACGCCGCCGCGCCCGGCCATGACGTTGGTATCCACGTACACGGGGTAGACGGGATCGGAAACCGCCACGACGGTATCGTTGCCAAAAAGCTCCTGAATGCTCCCCACGTCGCACTTCGCGCCGTCGGAAACGAATATTTCATCCGCCGCGATCTCTATGCCGCGCACGGCGTAATCGTGCTTGGCGATCGCTTCGCGCAAAAAATCATAGCCCTGCTCCGGCCCGTATCCGCGGAACGTCTCCTTTACGCCCATTTCCGCCACCGCCTTGTGCATGGCCCCGATCACGGCGGGGACGAGCGGCTGCGTGACGTCGCCGATGCCCATGCGGATGATATCCGCCTCCGGGCGTTCCTTTGCGTACGCGGCTACGCGGCGGGCAATTTCGCTGAACAGGTAGTTGCCCGTGAGCTTGCTGTAATTTCCGTTGGCACGAAACATATGGAACCTCGCTTTCGAAATAGGGATTTGTCCCTTGCATTATACCGCGGATATGCAATGGAAGCAAAGCGGATATAAGATTCTTCCCCTGCGGGCAGGGCGTATCGCACGGGCGGGCGCTGTCGCCCCGCCCCCTATCCCGCGCTTTGTGAACGCCGCGGCGGGATACCGCGCAAAGAAAGAAGCGCATACTTTTTCGGCAAGAAAAATCCTCTATGCATCAAGCATAAAGGATGGACAGGAAATCACATATATGCCGAACGGCCTATTTTTATTAAAAAGCCCTATCTGATTTTTTGATAGAACCGTCTTCGGGAGCGGCTTGCGGCAGGGCGCGTTTTATCTTGGCCGACCGGCGTATGAAGATGCCCGCCTTTTGCCCTGCCGGGCAAAAGGCGGACGTTCTTTGTTTTTTCTGAAAGCCTACTCCACCGTCACGGATTTCGCGAGGTTGCGGGGCTTGTCGATATCGCAGCCCTTAAGGGAGGAGATGTAGTAGGAAAGAAGCTGCAGCGGCAGCACGGAAAGCGAGGGCAGCGTGAACGCGTCGCCCTCGGGCAGGAATATGACATGGTCCGCCGCCTCCGCGACGCCGGGCGCGCCCTCCTGCGCCAAAGCGATGACGTACGCGCCGCGGGCCTTGACCTCTCTGATGTTGCTGATCATCTTCTCCAGAAGCTGCCGGTTGGTGCAAAGCGCCACGACAAGCGTGCCCTGTTCGATGAGGGAGATGGTGCCGTGCTTGAGTTCGCCCGCCGGATACGCCTCGGAATGGATGTAGGAAACCTCCTTGAGCTTTAATGAGCCTTCCAGCGCCAGCATGTAATCGAGATTCCGGCCGATGAAGTAGACGTCCTTGTGGCTGAAGAACTTCGAAGCGAGATACTGGATCTCCGTATGGTCGCTTAGCAGCCTTTCCGCCTTTTCGGGCAGGACTTTGAGCGCCTCCATGCGCTGTTCGATGCTCCTGGGCGCGAGCGTGCCGCGCACCCTGCCCAGGTGCAGCGTGAGAAGATAGATCACCGCAAGCTGCGTGCTGTACGCCTTTGTGGTGGCCACGGCGATCTCGGGGCCCGCCCAGGTGTAGAGCACGTCGTCGCTTTCGTTGGCGATGGCGCTGCCCACCACGTTGACGATGGAAACGATCTTTGCGCCCCGCGCCTTCGCTTCCCGGAGGGCAAAGAGCGTATCGATGGTTTCGCCGCTCTGGGAGATGACGACGCACAGCGTTTTTTCGTCCACCAAAGGGTCGCTGTAGCGGAACTCGGAGGCGAGATCGCAGGAGGCGGGGATGCGCAGCGCGTCGCGCAGCAGCGTCTGGCCGATGCACCCCACGTGCCAGGCCGAGCCGCAGGCGATGAGCTGTATTTTATTTACGGTTTTCAGATACGCTTCCGTGATGTTCTTGAGTTCCAGTTCGATCTTCCCGCCGCGCATGCGGGGGGAGAGCGTATCGCGCAAAGCTTTCGGCTGCTCCATGATCTCCTTGATCATGAAATGTTCGTAGCCGCCTTTTTCCGCGGAGGCGACGTCCCAGGTGATGGTCTCGCTTTCGCGCAAGACGGGGTCTCCCTGTTTGTCAAAAAGCTTCACTTCATCCGGCGTGATGACGGCAAGCTCCCGCTCATGGAGCCTTAAAACCTTGCGGGTATGCTGCAAAAGCGCGGGTACGTCGGACGCGATAAAGTTTTCGCCTTCGCCCAGGCCCACCACAAGGGGGCTGTCTTTGCGGGCGGCGATGATGGTATCCGGATGGTCGGAGAACAAAATGCCCAGGGCGAACGCGCCTTCCAATAGCCCCATGGCTTCCTGCGCGGCCGCCACCGGGTCCCCGTGGTAGCAGTAATCCAACAGCTGCGAGACGATCTCGGTATCCGTCTGGGAACAGAACGTATATCCGTGGCCCGCGAGAAAGTTCCTGAGCGTCATGTAATTTTCCACGATGCCGTTGTGTACCACCGCCACCCTGCCGCTGTGGGAGAGGTGCGGGTGCGCGTTTGTATCGGAAGGCTCCCCGTGCGTGGCCCAGCGCGTGTGGCCGATGCCGCACACGCCGCTCAGTTTCGCGCCGTCCTCTGTGCGCTCCCTGAGTATGGCAAGGCGACCCTGCGCCTTGATGACGTTGATGCTTTCGTTTGCCGCCACCGCAAGGCCCGCGGAGTCATACCCGCGGTATTCGAGTTTGGACAGGCCGTTCAACAGGATCGGCGCCGCCTGGCGCGTTCCGGTATACCCGACGATTCCACACATAGTCTCTACCTCCCAAGACGCTTCCTTAAAAAAATATATACCGATACTATACCTTGCATGCGGCGCAAAAGCAAAATGAAACATTCCGGCAAGGTGCAGCGAATACGACTGTTGGGCATTTTTAAGCGAACTACAGCGCGCAGGCGATGGCGGCGGCCAGGCGCACGTTGTTGTAAACGAGCTGGATGTTCGCGGCGAGGCTTTCCCCGCCGGTCAGCTCCTTGACCCGCGCGAGCAGGAAGGGTGTGGTCTCCTTCCCCTTGATATTCTGTTCCCGCGCTTCCGCCAGCGCCTGATCCACCGCTTTTTGCATGACGCCCGCATCCAAAGAATATTCCGCGGGAATCGGGTTTGTGATGAGCATGCCGCCGGGGTAGCCCATATCGCGCTGCATGCGGATGGAAGCCGCGATCTCCTCCGGCGTATCCATGCGGCAGTCCACCGCAAAGCCGCTTTTGCGCGTAAAGAACGCTGGAAGCTCGTTTGTGCCGTAGCCGATCACGGGCACGCCTTTCGTTTCGAGATACTCCAGCGTCAGCCCCAGGTCCAGTATGCTCTTTGCGCCCGCGCAGACGACTGCGACGGGCGTCCGGCTCAATTCCTCAAGGTCCGCCGAAATATCCATTGTGGTTTCCGCGCCCCGGTGCACGCCGCCGATGCCGCCGGTGGCGAACACGCGGATGCCCGCCATGGCCGCTATGATCATGGTGGCGGCCACCGTCGTCGCGCCGTCCTTTTTTAAAGCGCAGAGTATGGGGAGGTCCCGCCTGCTCGCTTTGGCGACGGACGTGCCCGCTTTCCCCAAGACATCGATCTGGTCCTCCGTCAGCCCGGCGCACAGCCTGCCGCCCATAACGGCGATCGTGGCGGGCTCAGCGCCCGCTTCCCGCGCGGTGCGCTCGCAGTTGAGCGCGGTCTCCACGTTTTCCGGGTAGGGCATGCCGTGGGATATGATGGTGCTCTCCAGCGCGATCACAGGGCGGCCTTCATTTAACGCCCTCTGTACTTTGGGGCTGATGGAAAGCAGGGAATTGTTGGTCATGGTAGTTTCTCCTTACTGTAAATGCTCGTGCGGGTCCAAAAAGTTATGGAACATGGAGGCGTCGAGCGTGCCGGTTAAAACGCGGGCCCCCGCGGCCCGTATGCCGATCTGCGCGCAGCCCGCGGCGGAACAGCCGCAAAGCTCCCCCCAGATCAGCCCGGCCGTCATGGCATCCCCCGCGCCGGTAAAATCCCGCATGGCTGCGTCGGGGGCGGCCATGGAGGGCATTACGCCCCGGTCCCGCCCGTCCGCGTAATATACGCCGTCTTTGCCGAGGGAAATGTACACGCGCTTGACGCCGCGCTCCAAAAAGAAATCCGCCGCTCGGCCTAAATTGTCCCCGGCGGAACAGTCAAACCCGGTCATGACCTCCGCCTCCAGCCGGTTGGGCTTTATGGCGTACACACGGGGGAGTATGGGAAGCAGGCGTTCCGCCTTGTGCGCACTCACCGGGTCCGCAAACAGCGGCGCTTTGACCGTTTCCGCCAAATAAGAAAGCGTTTCCGCCGGCAGGTTTGCGTCCAGCGCCACAAGCGGCGCGGCGTTCAATATCGGGACGAGCGGGGCGAGGATTTCGGGGGAAAGCGTCTCCACGGCCTCCATCTGGTTGATGGCGCAGAGCATGTCTCCGCCCGCGTCATGCACGCACAGGTAGACGCCGCTGCCGCACGGGGCGGCAACGGTATGCGACGTCCCGATTCCATCCTCTTCGCAGCTTTTTAAAAGGGCCGCGCCGAATGTATCGTTTCCCGCGGCGGTAATGAGCTCCACCGGCAGACCTAGGCGCGCGAGGCCCCACGCGATGTTGCGGCCCACGCCGCCCGGGCGCAGCGTGACCGTGCCGGGGTTGGAATCCCGCATGAGCAGCGGCGCGCGCGGCGTGCCCAGCACGTCCATGTTCATACCGCCGATGACGACGACGGGCGGCATGGCGGGGCTTTCCGGCCGACCGGCCGAAGCGTTGCTCACAGCTTTTCCTCGGGAAAGTCGGCTTCAAACACGATCTCGGCGGGGCCGGTCATGTACACCGTACCGTCCTCCGCCCAATCGATATGCAGTTTTCCAAGCTCCAGATGTACGTCCACCGACCGGCCAACCAGGCCGTTCTTCGCGCACAGCGCTGCCGTGCCGGAACAGCCCGTGCCGCAGGCGAGCGTCGCCCCCGCGCCGCGCTCCCAGGTGCGCATCTCGATGTTGTTATGGTCGATCACCCGGAAGAAATTCACGTTGGTGCGCTGCGGGAACATTTCGTGCCGCTCGATGGCCGGGCCGTAGGTCCGAAGGTCGAACGTCTTCGGATCGTCCACCATGACCGCCGTATGGGGCACGCCCATGCGCACGGAGGAGACAATAAACTCCCTGCCCAGCGCGGTGAGCCTGCGGTTGAGGCACTCGCCCGTACCTGAAGCGGGCACGTCCGCGCAATCGAAAAGCGGCTTCCCCATATCCACGCGCACGCCGGTCACGCTGCCGCCTTCGTCGAGCAAAAGCTGCGGCCTGATCACGCCCGCGAGCGTTTCCACGGTGAAGGCTTTCTTTTTGACCAGCCCGCGTTCGTAAACATATTTGGCAAACGCACGGATGCCGTTGCCGCACATTTCCGCCTCGCTGCCGTCCCCGTTGACGATGCGCATTTGGACGTCGCAGACGGAGGAAGGGAGCGCCAGCAAAAGCCCGTCCGCGCCCACGCCGGTCTGGCGGTGGCATAGAACGGGCGCTATCGCGTTGTAATCCCGCTTTGGGGCCTGCACGGCGTCAATCAGCAGGAAATCGTTCCCAAGACCGTGTACCTTTGCAAAGCGCATAGGATACCTCCTGAACGAATTAATATGGAACCAGTCTATTATACTGCATCCGCCCCCTTTTTTGCACCACGCGGCATAAACAGTTTACATCCCGGCAACATATGCCTGCGTTTTAAATACTACGGTGCGGATCATATATTCGTGCCGCCGGTCGGCTGTGCGGGCTGTACAGCGGACGAAATTTATATTATTTTAATATTGGATATCTTTTTTGGTTCCCCATACAGGATGAAAATAAGGCCCCGGTGAAACGATACATGCCGGGCAGCAGGAAAAGGCGGAAAAGAAAAAGCATGCATATCCCATCCGACATTGAAATCGCCCAGAGCGCAAGGCTCCGGCCCATCGGGGACATCGCGCAGAGCGCGGGGATCGCGCCCGAATACCTGACCCCTTACGGAAAAGACAAGGCGAAGGTCTCGCTTGACCTGATGCAGGAAGCGCGGCCGGACGGCAAGCTCATACTTGTCACCGCCATCAACCCCACCCCGGCCGGGGAAGGCAAGACGACCACCACCGTGGGCCTAGCGGACGGCCTGAAAAAAACAGGCAGGCGCGCCTGCGTCGCGCTGAGGGAACCGTCCCTTGGGCCGGTGTTCGGCATGAAGGGCGGCGCCGCGGGTGGCGGCTACGCGCAGGTGGTGCCCATGGAGGACATCAACCTGCATTTTACGGGGGACCTGCACGCCATAGGGGCGGCCAACAACCTTTTAGCCGCCCTGATCGACAACCACATCTACCAGGGCAACGCGCTTCATATAGACCCCCGCCGCGTCACCTGGCGGCGCTGCATGGATATGAACGACAGGCAGCTAAGAAACATCGCCTGCGGCCTGGGCGGCACGGCCGCGGGTATGCCGCGCGAGGACGGGTTCGATATCACCGCCGCGTCCGAGGTCATGGCGGTGCTCTGCCTCTCCGAAAGCGTTTGTATGCTCAAAGAAAAGCTCGCGCGCATCATCGTGGGCTACACGTATGAAAACCGGCCCGTCACCGCGGGCGACCTGCATGCAGAGGGCGCGATGGCGGCGCTTTTGCGCGACGCGCTTTTGCCCAACCTCGTCCAGACGCTGGAGGGTACGCCCGCGCTCATCCACGGCGGCCCGTTCGCGAACATCGCGCACGGGTGCAATTCCGTCGTCGCAACGAAAATGGCGCTGAAGCTTTCGGACTACGCCATCACCGAGGCGGGATTCGGCGCGGACCTGGGCGCGGAAAAATTCTTCGACATCAAATGCCGCCTGGCGGGGCTCAGACCTTCCGCCGTCGTAGTCGTCGCCACCGTACGCGCGCTCAAGCACCACGGCGGCGCGCAAAAGGGGACATTGCAGCAGGAAAACCTTGCGGCGCTCAAAGCCGGGCTTCCCAATCTGACCCGGCACGTGCAGAACATCCGGGAGGTGTTCGGCCTAAATTGCGTGGTGGCGCTCAACCGCTTCCCCACCGACACGGAGGCGGAGATCGCGCTGGTGCGGGACGAGTGCCGGGCATTGGGCATCACCGCCGTATTGTCCGAGGTCTGGGCGAAGGGCGGCGCGGGCGGTACGGCGCTTGCCGAGGAGGTCGTTCGGCTGTGCGAACAGCAAAGCGCGTTCCGCTACTGCTACGATACGGAACTGTCCATTGAAGAAAAGCTGGACGCGATCGTAAAAAAAGTCTACCGCGGCGCGGGCGCGAAGCTTTTGCCCAACGCGAAAAAACAGGCGGCGCAGTTAAAGGAGCTTGGTCTAGGCCACCTGCCCGTGTGCATGGCGAAGACGCAGTACAGCTTTTCGGACAATCCCGCGCTTTTGGGCGCGCCCGAGGGCTTTACCGTCACGGTGCGCAACCTGAAGGCAAGCGCGGGGGCGGGCTTTATCGTGGCGCTCACCGGCGATATCATGACGATGCCCGGGCTGCCCAGGGTCCCCGCGGCGGAAAGCATCGACGTGGACGAAGCGGGAACCATCACGGGGCTGTTTTGATCCAGATCAGCTTCTATTTGAAAGGCGCCCGTCCCGGGCGCCTCAGACTAACGACAAAGGCCTGTGTTTCAAGCGAAGCACAGGCCTTTGTTTAAAGAAAGAGCGGAAAGGAAGCGCAGCAAAGGCCGGCCCGCCGCCTTTACAATTTTCTTCATGTTCTGGACAGCCGCGGTGAGGAAGGAT
>DATMXR010000316.1:0-10399 GCA_035561315.1 Feifaniaceae bacterium | reverse complement strand
GAATACATGTTCTCGATTTGAAGGATATAAAATAAATTCCTGCATTTTCCGGTTCTGACATCGGATTTTTGTATTTGCCGCAAAAGCGGTGAAATGTGACGGTTTATTTATGGTTTGTTCATTGGAATTGTATTTGCGGCCATGTTATGATACAGAAAACGAAAGAAGGAGAGATCAGAAAATGAAACGTTTCCTGCAAACCGCAGCCCTCAGCCTTGTGCTTGCCCTGACCATGGCGTTCGCCATGCCTGTGCTGGCGGTGCAAAGCGGAGCGGGCGCATATGAAGCTGCAACCGTCGAGGTGCTTGCCGCCTCTTATGTGGAAGCGACCGCCAACGTCAACGTTCGCTGCGGCCCCGGCACCGGGTATTCGAAACTCGGCCTGCTCGCGAAGGGGACCAAGGCGGAGAAGCTGGGCACAAGCGGCAGCTGGACCATAATCAACTATAACGGCACGAAAGCGTACGTCAGCTCAGAATACTTAAAGGCCGCGGATTCTTCCTCCGGCGGCTCCGTCAGCGGGACGGTGCAGGGCTATGTAACGGCCACCGCCAATGTCAATGTAAGAACCGGAGCGGGGACAAGCTACTCCAAGCTCGGTACGCTCGCAAAGGGCACCACGGTCGCGAAGCTCGGCACAAAGGGCTCCTGGACCATCATCGATTACAACGGCAAACAGGCCTATGTCAGTTCGGATTATCTCAAGGCCGCAGGCTCCTCGGGCAGCTCCGGCAGTTCCGGCAGTTCCGGCGGCAGCACAGAGACCGGTTATGTGGCGGCGACCACAAACGTCAACGTCAGGAGCGGGCCGGGTACGAGCTACAGCATCATCGGTTCCCTCTACAAGGGCACCATCGTGCCGAAGCTCGGCACCAGCGGCAGCTGGACAAAGGTCAGCTACAACGGCGGCACAGGCTATGTCAGCAGCCAGTACCTGACCCCGAGCAGCTACTCCGGCGGCAGCGGCTCCGGTTCCGGCAGCTCGAGCCAGAGCGGGTATGACGACGCGGCGGCGGCCGAGCTTGTCAGCATCATCAACAGCTACCGAGCGCAGTCCGGAATCAAGAAGCTGACCACGACGGACGCCCTGAACAAGGCCGCCAAGATCCGCGTGCAGGAGATCGTGCAGAAGTTCAGCCACGAGCGCCCGGACGGCACCATGGTGTTCACGGTCGATCCCGAACATGTTAACGGCGAAAACATCGCGAAGGGCTCCGGGCTTCCCACCGCTCAGAGCGCCGCGGACGGGTTCATGAATTCCCAGGGCCACAGGGAGAACGCCATGCGCACAAGCTTCACGAAGACAGGCTCCGCGTGCCTGCGCGTGAACGGCGTGACCTACTGGGTACACCTGTTCGGGTATTGATCCTTGATAGAAAAGAATAAAAAGGACCCACGTCAAGCGGGTCCTTTTTGCAGGAAAAATTGCAAATTTACAATGCATCCACATCATTCCCAAAATCCGGATGTGCTGGAAGTATGCATTGTGAAATTCTAAAAAACGCCCTAAAATAAGCGGTATATTAATATTTTGTTCACTGGAACCCATGTATAAAGCGTGTTATTATACATACATCAAATCAAAGGAGATGCAACAACAATGAAGCGAATCTTGCAAATTGCAGCAACGTCCATTGCCCTTCTACTGGTGTTTGCTGTGGCCGCCCCCGCGCTTGCCGCCACGAGCTGTCCCACGGCGGATACGGCGCCTATCGACAGCTGTCTGGCGAAATACAAGCTTACCGCAAGCGATATCGACAGCATCATGGAAAAACTGAGCCAATACGGGTTGACCAAAGAAGTATTGCGCTACGGCCCCGTGTGCGAGACGGGCGGCTGCACCACGCCCGATTGCACCAAAATAGACTGCGACGGCACGGAATGCGTCACCACGGATTGCGCGGGCAGCGTCTGCGGCAACACCGGCTCCGCATCGGATGAACAATTAAATTCCTGCACCGAAGCGGATTGCGCCGATAACGGCTGCGACGCGGCGGATTGCGCCACCGCTATCTGCAAGGATACCTGCGCCGATACCAGGTGTATCCCCGCGGAAGAAGAACCCGCCGATACCGCGGAAGAAGCCGCAGCCTCCGAAGATACCGAGGACAATTCCGAAGTGAAAGCCGTCGCGGCCGACACGCAGGAAGACGACGGCGCCATCGAAGCGGCGATCGCGCAGGCTGAGGAAGCGGTGAAAAACGATGCGTCTTCCTCGAACTGCCCCCAAACTGACGGCTCCGATGAAAAGGCGGCTGTCGTGACCGTTCCCCAGGGTTCCGGCTCCAACTGTCCCACAGGCGGCAGCGACGTGAAGTCCCAGCTTCAGGACGCGGTGAACAACGCTCTTAACCAGGCGAAGTCCCAGACCTCTTCCGGCTCCAACTGCCCGACGAGCGGCAGCAGCGATACCCGCACCCAAATCCAGGATGCCGTGAACAACGCCCTTGAGCAGGCGAAGTCCCAGACCTCCTCCGGCTCCAGCTGCCCCGCCGGCAGCGGCTCCGCGGACGTCGGCGGCCTGTTGAACCAGCTCCAGAACAGCGGTCTTTCCAACTGCAACAGGTAAGCGGCTGAAAGATAAGCGCCAACAGCAAGGCCGGCCTTTTTGGGTCGGCCTTGCTTTATGCCGCGCGGCACGGGCTTGACAGCCCGGCCGGGGAACCTTTACCATAGAGCATGCTGCACATGGGGAGGGAAAAGAAATGACGTATGAAGACGGCATCCGAAAAGGCACAGGAACGGATGTGGAGGAACTCGCGGCGCTCTATGATGCGCTCAACGATCACCTGGAGGCGACGATCAACCACCCCGGCTGGAAAAAGGGCGTATACCCCGTGCGGGAAGACGCGCGGCGGGCGGCGGAGGAAGGCACGCTGTTTGTCTATATGATAGACGGCAAGGTCGCGAGTTCCGTGGTATTGAACCACGAGCCGGAGGAAGCCTACCGTACCGCGCACTGGCTGATCTCGGCGGAGTGCCGGGACGTTACCGTCATCCATACGCTCGCCGTCCATCCCGCGTATCTCAAGCGCGGCGTCGGGAATGAACTGATGCGGTTTGCGCTTGCTTACGCAAGGGAGCAGGGGCAGAAATCCGTGCGGCTGGACGTATACGAAAACAACAGGCCCGCCATCGCGCTCTACGAAAAATGCGGGTTCCGGTACATCGATAAAGTCGATCTGGGATTGGGCTGTTACGGGCTGGACTGTTTTCTGCTGTATGAGTTTATATTATAGCTTTCAATGCTGAACTGCCGGGGTTGCCCCGGCAGTTTTGTTACACGCAACCGCATAACTCCTCTAAAAACGGCGGCAGCGCCTGCAGCATGCCCGATACGCCGGCGCCCGGTTTTTTGAACACCAGCGCCGTGGTCTCGCCGGGTATCAATTGCGCGCCGTAGTTTGTGGCGGCGGTTACAAGGCGCGCGCCGTCGAGCTGCGCCTCCGCGTGGAAGGAAAGGCGGCAAAGCCCGTCCCGCACGGTAAGGTTATTGGCCTGCGCGCGGGAAGCGAGCGCCTTGATATACGCGATGTCGATAAGGTTCTGCGTGGCTTCCGGGATATCGCCGAAGCGGTCCTCCATTTCCTCCTGCACGTCGTAGAGCATGGCGCGGCCCGTAATGAGCGCGATGCGCTTGTACATGGAAAGCCGCTGCACCTCGCTTTTGATATACCATTTGGGGATGTGCGCGTCGATCGGGACGTCGATCACGGTATCCACCTCCGGCGGGCCCGTAAGCTCCCCGCGCGCTTCCTTTACGGCCTGGCCCATCAGCTTTGTGTAATATTCGTAGCCGATGTCCGCGATATGCCCGTGCTGCTGCGCGCCTAATAGGCTTCCCGCGCCGCGAATCTCGAGGTCCCGCAGGGCGATCTCGCGGCCCGCGCCGAACTGCGCGAATTCCGTGAGGGCGCTTAGGCGCTTGTGCGCCACCTCGGAAAGCGATTTGTCCCGCTCGAACGTAAAGTACGCGTACCCGAGCCGGGCGGAGCGCCCCACGCGCCCGCGCAGCTGGTAGAGCTGCGAAAGGCCCATTTTATCCGAATCCAGCACGAACAGCGTGTTGGCGTTCGAGATATCCAGCCCGTTTTCTATGATGGTGCTGCACAACAGGACGTTGTAGCGGCCCTCCATATAATCGAGCATCACGCGCTCTAGCGTATGCTCGGGCATCTGCCCGTGCGCCACGGCGACGGAGGCCTCGGGCAGCAGTTCCTTCAAATGCGCGGCGTAACGCTCCAGCCGCTGCACCTGGTTGTATACGATATAGCACTGCCCGCCGCGGGAAAGCTCCTTGTTCACGGCGTCGCATAAAAGCGTTTCGGAATACTCCAGCACATACGTCTGCACCGGGAACCGGTCCTCGGGCGGGGTCTCTATCACGCTCATGTCCCGTATGCCGATCATGGACATGTGCAGCGTCCTGGGGATGGGCGTGGCGGTCAAAGTCAGCACGTCCACGCTCGCTTTCATGTTTTTAATTTGTTCCTTGTGCCCCACGCCGAAGCGCTGCTCCTCGTCCACCACCAAAAGCCCCAGGTCACGGAACTTGACGTCCTTCCCCAAAAGCGCGTGCGTGCCGATCACGATATCCACCGAGCCTTCGGCCAAAGCTTTTTTCACGGCCTTCTGCTCTATCGGGGTTTTGAAGCGGGACAATAGCGCCACCCGCACGGGGAAGCTACTAAAACGCATGGAAAGCGTGTTGTAGTGCTGCTGGGCCAGTATGGTGGTGGGCACCAGCACGGCCACCTGCTTGCTGTCCTGCACGGCTTTGAACGCCGCCCGGAGCGCGACCTCCGTCTTGCCGTAGCCCACGTCCCCGCATAACAGGCGGTCCATGACGCGGCCGCTTTCCATATCCTTTTTGATCTCTTCGATGCATTGGAGCTGGTCCGGCGTTTCGGTATACGGAAAGCGCTCCTCCAGCTGCTTCTGCCACGCGCTGTCGGGGGAGAAGGCGAAGCCCTTGCTCTGGTGCCGCTCCGCGTACAGCTTCGCCAGGTCGAACGCCAGTTCCTTGACGGCGCTCCGCGCGCGGGTGACCTGCTTCTGCCATTCGCTGCCGCCCAGCTTGGAAAGCTTGGGGTCGTCGTCCGAGCCGATGTATTTCTGCACGCGGTCCAGCTGATCCGTCGGGATATACAGCCGGTCCCCGCTCTGGTATTCCATCAAGAGATAGTCGCGCGTGGTGTCCTGCACGGTGAGCGCTTCCACGCCCAGGAACCGGCCGATGCCGTGGGCCTCGTGCACCACGTAGTCGCCGGGCTTTAATTCGGAGAACACCAGGCGCGGCTTGTCGGAATGCCGCTTCTTGGCGGCGTGCTTGGAAAAGCCGAACAGCTCCGCCTCGGTGAGCACCGTCAGCTTGAGCGCGGGGTATAAAAAGCCCTGCGGCAGGCTCTCAGAAAGCAGAAGCGCCTCGCCCGGCACGGGTTCGCGGCTGAGCGTATCCGCAAGCCCCACCTCGCAGCCTTCGTCGAGCAATTGCTGCTGCAGGCGCTGCGCGTGCAGGCCCGCGTATAAAAGCACCGTGCCGCCCGTCTTTCGCATCAAAGTGATGTCCCGCGCAAGCTCTTCCCGCCCGCCGGGGTAATGCGGGGCGGTGCGCGCGTCAAACTGCACGCTTTCCCTTATATGGATGGGCGAAAAGCTGCGCGCGAGCGTAAACAGAAGCGCCGTGCGCGGCGTATTGAGCCGCGCGAACAGCGCGTGCGGCTCCGAAAGAAGCCCCGCCTGCTCGGATATGCCCTCGCCGCGGGTGAGCATGGCGGAGACGGATTGCGTAAACAGCCGGTAGGAGGTGTTCGCCCCCTCCTCCACGCGGTGCGGCTCCTCTATGAATACGGGCGCGCCTTCGGGCAGATGGTCCAGTATGGTGAACGTGTTTTCATACAGCACGGGCAGCAGAATCTCCGCGCCCAGGCACGCGCGCTTTTCCTCCCACGCGATGCGCTGCGCGTCAAAGCCCTTCGCGTTCTTTGTGGCCCTGAGCGCGCGGGATATCGCCGCTTCGTCCTGCGGCGCTTCCGTGGCGGGGGGGAGCAGCGCCTCCTCCACCCGCGCGAGAGAGCGCTGGGTGATTGGGTCGAATATGCCCATGCGGTCGATCTCATCGTCAAAGAACTCGATGCGGTAGGGTTCCTGCGCGTGCGGCGGAAATACGTCTAAGATATCGCCTCTGAGGCTCGTCTGGCCCGGGCCTTCCACCAGGTCCACCGGCTCGTAGCCCGCGTCCGTCAGCGCGCGCAGGAGTTCCCGCGGCGGGCGCGTTTGGCCGAGCTTTACGGTATGGACGGCGCGCTTTAACACCGCCTGCGGCGCAAGCCGCTGCAGCACCGCTTCGACGGAGGCGATCACCCCCACCGGCTCCCCAAGGCTGAGCCGGGTCAGCGTCGCGATGCGCTGCTTCGCCCCCTCGCCCGAGGCGGCGTAGGCGTTCACAAGCGGCAGCTCCCGCGCGGGCAGCAGCGCGACTTTATCGGAAAGCGAGGAAGCGAGCTGGTAGAGCCGCTCCGCCGCCTGCTCGCTGGCCGCGATCATGAGCCCGCCGCGCTTTTCAATAAGCGCCGCGAATACATGGGCGCGGTGCGCTTCGGGCAGACCGAAAGCCGAAGCGGGACCTTCCGCCTCGGTCAAAATCTCATGTAGCCGGTTGTATTCCGGAGATTGTCTGAGCACCCGCAGCAGCGGATGCGTGTCCTGATTCATTCAAACCCCCTTGTTGGTTGGTAGTGATATTTTATTTTCTATAAAAGCAATCTTCTTCCCATTTTAACGGGTTCTCATCTATGTATTGCCATATCTTTTGATATTCCTGTTCGCTTCGGATGATATGGTCGTGATACGAGCGCTGCCATATGGATTCCCCGGATTGTTTAGAGGTCAATCCTTTCAATGCATTGACGATTTGCGGAATCGTTGCTGTTGTAAGGGAGGCCGCCTTCGGCGTTCCTTACAACAATTCTTCATTCTTCATGATCCATTCCTTCTTTTGGCTTCTTTCTTTTATTGAACATAGCCTGCGCTTCCCCGAGTTTCCCTTCCACGATCAACAGCGCGGCTTCCGCGGCGTTTTTATAGGAATCCTCCAGCAGCTCACGCTCCTCCCTGGGCGGCTTGCCGAGTACGAACGCCGCGAGGTCGCGCCCGTCTTTTTGCCTGCCGATACCGATGCGCACGCGCGGAAAACCTTCCTCCCCGCCCAAACAGGCGATGATGGAGCGCATACCGTTGTGCGTGCCCGCGCTTCCCGAGGCGCGGATGCGGATATCGCCTACGGGGAGGTCGATATCGTCATAGAGCACGATCAACCGCTCCGGCGGCAGCTTGTAATAGGAAAGTACGGACTGCACGGCCTCCCCGCTCAAATTCATATACGTTTCGGGCTTACATAAAAGCAGCTTTTCCGCGCCGCAGTAGCCTTCCCCGATCAGGGCGCGGTGCGCGCGCTTGCTGAACGGGATACCAAGCTTCTGCGAAAGCGTGTCCAGCGCAAGAAAGCCCGCGTTGTGGCGGGAGTTCCGGTATGCGATGCCGGGGTTGCCAAGGCCCGCGATCAGGTACATGTTCAATCCTCCGCTTTGAGTATATGCCGGCAAACGCGCTCCAAACCCGCAAGCAGCGGGTAAGAAAACATCGTCAGGCCGATGTAGAGCCACAGCCCGGCGCCGGGCTGCAGGGCGGAAAGCTCCAGTATGTTCGGGAGCAGCGCCGCCGCGCAAAAGAAGCCCGCAGCCATCAGCACCCACAGGATGCTGCGGCTTAGGTCAAGCGGCCTGCATACGCGCAGCAGTATCATAAGCCCCGCGGTGCCCGCAAGGTACACGCAAAGCGAGTTCACCTCCGGGTAGCTCAGCCCCGCCCCGCGGCCGAAAAGGCCCGCCAGGAGCGTAAAAAGGAATATGGTCACGGCGCCGGGGATGGCCCGGGCGAGCACGTTTTTTAAAAAATTCCCCTTGATCCGCGCGCGGTTGGGCTCGAGCGCCAGGAAGAACGAGGGGATGCCCACCGTCACCGCGCTGATCAAGGTAAGCTGCACCGGCTGGAACGGATACGCCAGGCCGAACAGCAGGCTCGACACCGTCAGCAGGAACGAGAACCCCGTCTTTACCAGAAACAGCGAGGCCGTCCGCGTAATATTGTTGACCACGCGCCGCCCTTCCATGACGACATGCGGCAGGGAGGCGAAGTTGTTGTCTAAAAGCACCAGCTGGGAAATCTGCCGCGCCGCGTCGCTGCCCGCGTTCAGGGCCACGCTGCAGTCCGCTTCCTTGAGCGCCAGCACGTCGTTCACGCCGTCCCCCGTCATGGCTACGGTATGCCCCTCTGCGCGCAGCGCCTCAATGAGCCCCTTCTTCTGCTGCGGGGAAACGCGGCCGAACACGGCGTACGTCTTCGCGGCTTCCTTTAACGCCTCGCCGTCTTTCAATGTGGCGGCGTCCACATAATTTTCCGCGCCGGGGAGGCCGAGCCTAGCTGCGATTGCCGATACCGTGCGCGCGTCGTCGCCGGAAATGAGCTTTACCGTCACGTCCTGTTCCCTGAAAAACCGCAGCGTATCCGCGGCCTCGGGGCGGATTTCATCCAGCAGCGTGACGAGTGCAATTGGGGTGAGCGCCGCGTCCCGCGGGGCTTTCGGCTCGCCGCCCGTTTCATCGGATTTGCACAGCAGCAGCACGCGGCGGCCGGAGGCCGCCTCCAGGTCCGCCTGCTCCTGCAGCTGTTCGGGGAGTTCTGCCAGCATACTGGCCGCGCCAAGATACAGCGTGCCGTAGGAAAAGGCGGCGGCGCTGAATTTGCGCGCGGAGGAAAACGGCGTTACGCCTTTCGGCTGCTCGCGCGGCGGCTCTTTAAAATACGCGGCGAGCGCGCATGAAGTCGCGTTGCCCGCGGGCATGGTGCCCACAATGTCTGAGAGCAGGGCGAAAAGCTCCGCGCCGTCCGCGCCCCCAACCGGGATGACGCGCTCCACCTGCATGTTGCCGGTGGTCAATGTGCCGGTCTTGTCCAGGCAGAGCATGTCCACGCGGGAGAGCGTTTCGATGCAGTAAAGCTCCTGCACCAGCGTATTCTTGCGCGCGAGCGTGACGACGCCCACGGCAAGCGACACGCTGGTCAAAAGCATCAGCCCCGAGGGGATCATGCCCAGCATGGAGGCGGCCGCCTGCTCCATGCTCGATTGCAGGCTGTGGGAAAGCCCGCCGTAGATGCTCCAGAACATCAGCGCGCCCAGCGGCAGCACGGCGCCGCCCGTGAAACGGATGATGAGCCGCAGCGCGCGCATCAGCTCTGAATCGAACCGCTTGTAGCGCTTGGCCTCCCGGGAGAGCCTTGCCGCGTAGCTTTCGCCGCCCACTTTCTCCGCCTGGGCGCGGCAGGAGCCGGAAAGCACAAAGCTGCCGGAAAGCAGCATATCCCCCGGGCCCTTTTTGATGGCGCGGGATTCGCCCGTCAGCATGGATTCGTCCGCTTCCACGGACCCCTCGCAGACAATTGCGTCCGCGGGCACCTGGTTCCCTAAAGAGAGTATCAGGATATCGTCTAGCACCAGTTCTTCGCTGGGTATCTCAAGCTCCGCGCCGTCCCGTACGACCAGGGTGCGCGGCGCGTGCAGCACGCTTAATTTTTCCACGGTGCGCTTTGCGCGCAGCTCCTGTACGATGCCGATCAGCAGGTTAGAAAGCACCACGCCCATAAACAGCGTGTTGGAATAGGACTCCACCAGCACGAGCCCCGCGAACAGAATCGCGTTGATGAGGTTGAAGAACGTCATCAGGTTATCGCGTATGATCCGGCCCGTCGTCTTGGTGATGTGCGGCGGCTGCGCGTTGACAAGGCCTTCCCGCCTGCGCAGCTCTACCTGCGCGGAAGTAAGGCCCTCCTTTGCGCATGGCGTAAAGCGCTGCAAAACGGAGTACCTCCCGTGAATGATATGTTCCCATTATACAATGCGCCCCGCATGGAAACAATCACAAAGGGCGTTTCACGCGAAGTTTGCCCGGGCGAAAACGGGCCGCCGCCGCACATTGTTTACAGCCTCTGCCACACTTTGTTTACAGGATTATGCGTTGCATCAGGCCCTTGAAATATGTATAATGGGATAGCTTACTATAGGCGGTTGTTTCCGCCTGCCCGAATAGAATTCGTTTTAAGGAGAATTGCGCATGACGGGGAAAAGGATGCTCGCTTTCTTGCTCGCGCTCATAAGCGTGTTGCTTGTGGCGGCGGGCTGCGCGAAAAATCCCGATGACATTATGGGAACGGTGGGGGAGACGCCCATTTACCGCTGGCAGTTCGATGCTGCCTTGAAGAACCAGCTCGCCCGCTATGAAACCATGATGGGCGTGGACCTGACCCAGCCGCAGTATAAATCCGACTTCGAAAGGTACAAGCT
>DATMXR010000315.1:0-17714 GCA_035561315.1 Feifaniaceae bacterium | reverse complement strand
GGCTGGGGTACAGCGTCATGATCTGCACCACGGGCGGGGAAAGCGCGCAGGAGCTGGAATTTTTAAATATGCTGGCAAAAAAGCGCGCGGACGGCGCGATACTGCTTGCCTCCGTCATGCAGAGCAGGGAACTTGAAAAATACGCAAGGCAATATCCCATTGTGCAGTGCAGCGAATATGAACCCGGCACAAAAATCGCCCATATATCGGTGGACAATTACAAGGCCGCAAGGCAGGCCGTGGATTATCTGCTGCAAACCGGGCACACTCGCATTGCCACGATCAGCAGCGTAAACGGCTATCCCAGCACGCGCCTGCGCTTAAAGGGCTACCATGACGCGCTGCGGGAGGCGGGCATCCCCGTTACGGAGGAGTATATCCGTTACGGCAGCTTCGATTACAGCTTCCAGAGCGGCGTGGTCGCCGCGGAAGGGCTGCTTTCTTTGGAGCAAAGGCCCACCGCGATATTCTGCATCTCCGACATGCTCGCTTTGGGCGCCGTCAACGGCGCGCGGGGATTGGGCCTGCGGGTGCCGGAGGACGTTTCCATACTGGGCTTTGACGACGTCGAACACGCCACCATGTTCCGCCCGCAGATCACCACCATGGCGCAGCCCTGCTACCAGCTTGGCGAATGCGCGGCGGAGCTTTTATATGACCTGATGCGCGGGGAAAGCGCAAAGCCGCGGGAGATCATGCTCCCGTCCGAGCTGAAAATCAGGGCGAGCACAAAAAGCGGTACCGGGGAGGATGAAACGGCATGAGAAAAATAGGCGTCAGTTCCTTTGTATGGGTTTCCCCCTTTCATACGGGGACCCTTTCCCAGCTTGCACACGCAAAATCCCTGGGCTTTGATATTTATGAAATCGCCGTGGAGGATCCGAACCTCATCGATATTGCGCGGGTGGCGGAGGAAGCGCGGCACGTCGGCATAGACGTGACGATATGCGGCGCGTTCGGCGAAACAAGGGACATTTCAAGCCCTGTGGAAGAGAACCGGGAGGGCGGCATACAATACATCCGCACGCTCATCGATATGGCCGCCGTATGCGGTTCCCCCTATGTGGCGGGCCCCATGTACGCCGCGGTCGGCCGGGCGCGCCAGGCCACACTGGAGGAAAAGCGGCAGCAGACGGCTTACGCCGTGGAAAACCTCAAGCGCGTGGCGGACTATGCCGCAAAGCGGAACGTGGCGCTCGCGCTGGAGCCGCTCAACCGCTTTGAGACGGATTTTATGAATACCGTGGGGCAGGGGCTCGAGCTTTTACATAAAGTCGGCTTTGACAACGCCGGGTTCCTGCTGGATACCTTCCATATGAATATAGAGGAAAAATCCCTGCCCAATGCGATCCGCATGGCAAAGGGGAAGATATTCGATTTCCATTCCTGCGCGAACGACAGGGGAACCCCGGGAGAGGACCATTTCGATTGGCCCGCCATCGCTGCGGCGCTCAATGACGCCGGGTATCAGGGGCCGGTTGTCATAGAAAGCTTTACGCCGGAGATCAAGGAGATCGCAAAGGCGGTATCGCTCTGGCGCCCGCTCGCAGAAAGCCCGGACGCGCTTGCACTTAAGGGCTGCGCGTTCCTGCGCGGCATATTCTGATTGCCCCTGTACAAAGGGACCGTTCATTTGAAATCAAAGCTTGGCCTCAGGCTGAGAAAAGTAAATCAATACAGGAGGAAAGAAAACATGAAAAAATTTCTGGCCATCGCGCTCTGTCTCGCCATGGCGCTTGGCGCCGTAGCGTGCGCACCTGCGGCGCCTGCTCCGACCGAAGCGCCTGTGGCGACCGAGGCGCCCGTAGCGACCGAAGCCCCCGCGCCCGAAGCGCCCGCAGCGGAAGAAGCTCCGCTCGTAGGCATTTCCGTACCCAACAACCCCACCGGCTGGGTCGCGGCTGTGCAGTGGTCCGCAAAGCAGACGGCCGACCAGCTTGGCCTCAACTACCGCCTCGTCGCTTCCGAGAACGCGAACGACCAGGCCAACCAGATCGACGAACTCATCAGCCTGGGTTGCAAGTACATCGTGCTCTTCCCCCAGAACGACGAGCTCGCGGTTGCCGCGCAGAAGATCATGGACGCGGGCATCACGCTGGTCAACTTTGACCGCACGCTCGGTTCCACCGTGCCGGATTACTACGTTGCGGGCAGCAACCCCCAGATGGGCGTGCTCGGCGGCGAGTACATCGTGGATAAGCTCGGCGGCAAGGGCAAAGTCGTCATCATGAACATCCCCAACTACGGCGCGATATTCACCGAGCGCGTGGACGGCTTCAAGTCCGTTGTCGCCAACAACCCCGACATCGAGATCCTGGGCGAGTACGCTTCCGATAACGGCGCGCCTGAGACCGTTCTCCCCGTTATGAGCGACGTTCTTACCAAGCACCCGCAGATCGACGCCATCTACTCCACCGACGATGAAATGTCCAAGGGCATCCTGCAGGCCGTCAAGGAAGCGGGCCGCACGGACATCAAGGTCATCACCGGCGGCGGCGGTGACAAGAGCTACTTCAAAATGATGGACGAATATCCTGACATCTGGGTCTCCTCCCAGACCTATCCCCCGTACATGATGGCGGATTGCGTCAAGCTGGTGGACGGCCTCATCAAGGGCCAGACCTATGAAGCCAAGACCATCATCCCGGCAGAGTCCGTGGACCGCACCAGCTATAAGGATTACATGGCTGCACACGGCATCACCGAGGACGCTCCCTATTAATCAAAACGGCAACATATTTAAGACCGGGCGGAGCACAACATGCTCCGCCCGGCATCCCAAAGAACGCTCCCCCTCTGGGGTCGCGGGGGATTGCAATCCCCCCGCACAGATTCAAATCTGATGACATGCGCGTCAGATTTGTGGGGAAAAGTGCGTATGGCGCGCTTTTCACCCACGGGAATCCGTTGAAAAAGTCCGGAGGCTTTTTCAGCGGCCATTAAGCTTAGGAGAGAATAGTCTATGGAATGCGCATTGAAGATGAGCAATATCGTCAAGAGCTATGGCGGTGTTGTGGTGGTAAAGAACGTAGATTTTGAGGTGCGCAAGGGCGAGATTCATGCGCTTCTTGGTGAAAACGGCGCCGGCAAAACCACATTGATGAATATCCTGGGCGGAGTCACCCAGATGGACAGCGGCAATATCGCCCTGTTTGGGGAAAGCGTGCGGATCAATACGCCCGCGGAATCTCAGGCATTGGGCGTTGCATTTATACATCAGGAGTTGAACGTCGTAAACGACCTGACCGTTTATGAGAACATGTTTTTAGGCTATGAGCTCCGTACCAAACTCGGCAACATGGACGTCAGGCGCATGTGCGAAGAGACGCGGCAGGTGTTTGACCTCATGCATGTGAATATCGACCCCAGGGCCATGATGAGGGACCTGGAAACCTCCTATAAGCAGATCGTGGAGATCGCAAAATCGGTACTTAGAAACGCGCGCATCATCATCATGGATGAACCTACGACGTCCCTGACCCAGGCGGAAACGGAAAACGTGTTCACCATCATGCGCGGGCTTACGGAGGAACACGGCGCGACGATCATATTCATTTCCCACAAGCTCAACGAGGTCGTGGAATTCTGCGACAGCTATACGGTATTGAGAAACGGCGAAAAGGTATCCGACGGCTGCATCCTGCAGGAAGACAATTCAAAAATCTCCCAGGCTGAAATCGCGCGCATGATGGTAGGGCGCGAGGTGCTGGGCGTACAGGTCTACAAGCCCCATGAAATTGGCGACGTGGTGCTTGAGATCAAGGATTTTTGCCTGGGCGACTGCGTGAAGAAAATGAATTTTACGCTGCGCAAAGGCGAGATCCTCGGCATTACCGGCCTTTTGGGGGACGGCAAGGAGGAACTGGTGCGCGCCATATTCGGCGATCTCCAGCATACCGGCGGCCAGATCATCAAGTGCGGCAAGGAAATGAAGTATAAGCATCCCTCCCAGGCAAAAAAAGCGGGCCTCGGATACCTGCCTTCCAACCGCAAGGAGAACGCGATCATCAAGGATCTGTCCGTTCAGCAGAACATGACGATCGTCACCCTGGAGGACTGCACCAACGGCCCGACTCTCGCCCGCAAAAAAGAGCAGAGGATCGCGGAGGATTATAAAAAGCGCCTGAGTATCAAGGTGGAGGATTTCGGCAACCTTATTACAAGCCTCTCGGGCGGCAACCAGCAGAAGGTCGTGCTTTCCAAATGGCTCAACGCCAAGCCCGATATCATGATACTAAGTAACCCCACCCAGGGCGTGGACGTGGGCGCAAAGAATGAAATCTACTCTTTGATCATGGATCTTGCCCAGGAAGGGATGAGCATCATCGTGACTTCCGGTGAGGTACAGGAAATATTAAAGCTCTGTGACCGGGTGCTTGTCATGTACCACGGAGAACTCAAAGGCGAACTTGGCAGGCAGGAGATTTCCGAGGAATCCATCATGATCCTTTCCACCGGCGGAACCTTAGATTAACGAAGGAGACACAACTATGCCTATCACTAAGAACAACAAATCCAAATTACTTTGGAAGAGATTCGTAAGCGAATACAGCATTGTGCTGGTTGCCGTCGCAATGGTGTTGATCGCAACGCTGCTTGAAGGCGAAACCTTCATGACGGGCAAAAATTTCATCAACATTCTGCGCAACAACTCGGTGCAGGGCATTATCGCGTTCGGCATGTCCTTCGTCATCATATCGGGCAATATCGATCTTTCCGTAGGCTCCCAGCTGGTCGTCGTCGGCATCGTATGTCTTTCGGTACTGAACGCCACCGGCAGCATATTGCTGGCCATACTCGCCGCAATCGCCATAAGCTGCGTGCTCTCCGCCATCACGGGTCTTATCGTTACCAAGGGCCGCGTGCCCTCGTTTATCGTGACGCTGGGCATGCAGTACGTGCTGCGCTCCGTTTCCATATTCGCAATGGACGCGCGCGGCATCACCGGCGAGGTGAAGGCGTTCCAGGAGATCTCCAACTACAGCCTGGGCGGCTGGCTGCCCATGCCCATCATTTATTTCGCGCTGATGTTCGTGATCTACTTCTATCTTTCCAAGTATACGGTGCTGGGCCGCCGCATTTACGCGGTAGGCTCCAATGAGAAGGCGACGCGCCTCTCGGGCATCAATACGGATACCATCAAGATCATTTCATTTGTCCTCCTTGGCATTGCCGTGGCGGTGGCAGCGGTGACGGAAGCTTCCCGCATGAATTCCATCAACTCCACATCCTCCGGCACGTCGTATGAGCTGAACGCGATCGCCATGGCGGTGGTCGGCGGTATCTCCATGCAGGGCGGCAAAGGCAACATGGTCGGGACTTTGTTCGGTATATTCATTCTGGGCATCATCAACAACATTCTCACGCTGGTCGGCATGAACGTATATTTGGTGAACGCGGTCAAGGGCGCCATCATCATATTCGCCGTACTGCTCCAGCGCAAAGAGAGGGATTGACCGGGGCGCGTCATACGGCGCCGCTTCTATCACAATAATCGCATAACAGTATTCCGCCTGGACGGAAGAATAATAACAGGAGGATGTAGGATATGAAAATCGGAATTGACAGCTACTGCTACCACAGGTTGTTTGGGGAGGTCTATCCTTTCCAGGAAAAACCGGAAAAGCTTGCGACCGTGGACGAGTTCCTCTCCTTTGCAAAAGGGCTTGACGTGGACGGCGTTTCGCTTGAAACCTGCTTCCTGCCGAGCCTGGAGGACGGCTACCTCAAGGAGCTTGGCGCAAAGATCAAGGAACTGGGGTTCGATACCGTGTTCGCCTGGGGCCACCCCAACGGCCTGGAGCGCGGCCTGAACCCGGAAGCGTTTGAGGAAATGAAGGCGCTCATCCCCAAGACCCGCCTCTTAGGTACGGACGTCATGCGCATCACCGGGTCCGCGTTCGACTGGCGGCATGAGAACCACCGCGATCATATCGCCCGCCTTGTGCCCCAGTACAAGGAAGCCGTGAAGATCGCGGAGGACCACGGCGTAAGGCTGGCGGCGGAAAACCACATCGATTTTACGTCCGACGAAATGCTCGAGATGATCGAGAAGGTCGGCTCCCCCAATTTCGGCATCAACTTCGATACGGGCAACTTCCTGCGGCTGCTGGACGACCCCGTGGCCGGCATGGAAAAGCTTGCGCCCTACGTGTTCTCCACCCACATCAAGGATCTGAAGCTCCATCCCACCGCGCGCCCCACGGATTGGTTTTTCTTCTGCGGCGTGCCCGTAGGCTTCGGCATGGTGGACAACATGAAGCTGGCGGAGCTTTTGAGCAAGGCCGGTTACAAGGGCTTCCTGGCCGTTGAAATCGACGCGCCCGCGCCCGAATGGCTGGGCATGGAGCAGGAAGCGATCGCGATCTCCGTGAAAAACCTGAAGAAGATCGGCGCGAAATTCCAATAACGCCTTGTGAACGGGAGGGAGCAGTCATGAAAAAGAAAATCAATGTCGCCATGATCGGCGGCGGCTTTATGGGCAAGGCGCACAGCAACGCCTGGCTGAGGGTAAACGAGTTCTTCGACGCGGACTTCCAGCCCGTATTGAAGGTGATCGCGGGCAACAAGACCAACCTGGATTCTTTTAAGGACCGCTGGGGCTACGAGGAGGTCACATACGACTGGCGCACCATTATGGAGCGCGACGACATCGATATTGTGGACATCGGCGCCCCCACGTTCGAGCATAAGGAGATGGCTATCGCAGCGGCGAAGGCGGGCAAGCACATCGTGTGCGAAAAGCCGTTCACGCTCACCTATGCGGACGCCAAGGAGATGCTGCAGGCCGCAAAGAACGCGGGCGTGGTGCATTATCTCAACCACAATTACCGCAGGGTCCCGGCCGTAGCTTACGCGAAGAAGCTCATCGAGGACGGACGCCTGGGCACCATATTCCACTGGCGCGGCGCGTACCTGCAGGATTGGATCACCGACTCCAATTTCCCGCTTTCCTGGCAGTTAAGAAAAGAGTACGCGGGCGGCGGCCCGCTCTACGACCTGACCTCGCACGCCATGGATCTCGCGCGGTTTTTGATCGGCGAGCCGGAAGCGGTGACGGCGGTCAACAAAACCATCATCAAGGAACGCCCCCTGCCGGGCGTGGGCGCCACCGCCTTTTCCTCCGGCACGGGCGCGGATACGAGCACGCTTGCGCCCGTCACGGTGGACGACGCCTCCTTTGCCGTTGTGGAATTTGAAAACGGGGTTTTAGGCAGCGTGGAGTCCTCCCGCTTTGCCACCGGCCGCAAGAACTACAACACGTTTGAGGTCTACGGGAGCCGCGGCTCGCTGCGCTTCGACCTGGAGCGCATGAACGAGCTGGAGTTCCTGGACGCGACAGAGCCTGGCGCGGAGCAGGGCTTCCGGCGCGTGCTTGTGACCGAGGCGGATCACCCGTATCTTTCCGCGTGGTGGCCCTCCGGCCATATCATCGGCTACGAGCATACGTTTGTGAACGCTTTCTACGATTTCCTCAGGGCGGTCGCCGGAAAGGCGCCCGTCACGCCGGATTTCAACGACGGCGCAGAGATCATCCGCATACTCGAGGCCATCAAAAAATCGTCCGACGAAGGCCGCCGGGTCAGGGTCAAAGAGATTCAATAATACCGCATTCATGGGGGTCGCCGGGGCTGCCGCGCGAAGTAGCTGTGCATATAAAATTCATTGCACTTCGCGCGGCGGCGGGTCCGGTGCCGCGAAGGAGCAAAAAAGGGCGCCGGTGACGCCCTTTTTAGAACCACGGGGTTTCTCCCGCGGAGAACCGTCTTTACAGGATACATGTTCCATGTATCCTGAAGCCCGGCCCCCCGCGGTATGTATCATAGGGAGGGGAAAGGATGAAAAACATGATCAATATCGGCGTCATCGGCTGCGGAAAGATCGCGCAGACAAGGCATCTGCCCGAATATGCGGCAAACCCCGCGGTCAGGCTCTACGGGCTGTATGATCTCAACGCGGAGCGCACGCAGGCCCTGGCGGAACAGTACGGCGCGAAGGCGTTTTCGTCTTACCAGGAACTGCTGGACGATCCTGCGATCGACGCGGTGAGCGTCTGCACCGCGAACGCCTCCCACTGCGAGGTCACGCTGGCGGCGCTCAAAAAGGGCAAGCATGTGCTGTGCGAAAAGCCCATGGCGACGACGCTCGCAGAATGCAAGGAGATGGTGGAGGCCGCGAAAAAATCCGGCAAATTCCTGATGATCGGCCACAACCAGCGGCTGGCGCGCGCGCACGCAAGGGCGAAGGAGCTGATCGTACAGGGCGAGATCGGCGAGATCGTCACATTCCGCACCACGTTCGGCCACGGAGGTCCCGAAACCTGGACGATCGACCCCGCGAACGTCTGGTTCTTTGATAAAAAGCTTGCGGCGTTCGGCGCGATGGCGGACCTTGGCATACACAAGACCGACCTCATCCAGTTTTTGACGGGGCAGCGGGTGGCGGAGGTTTCCGCCTATCTCGGAACGCTCGACAAACGGCTTCAAAACGGCGAGCTGATCGGCGTGGACGACAACGCCATCTGCATCTACCGCATGAGCGGCGGGGCGGTGGGCACTATGACGGCGAGCTGGACCTATTACGGCGCGGAGGACAATTCCACCGTGCTTTACGGCACGAACGGCGTTATGCGCATCTACGACGACCCCAATTATTCCATCGCCGTTATCAAAAAGAACGGCGAACGCATACTCTACGACATCGACCGCATACAGACCAACGACAACCAGACCAGCTCCGGCGTCATCGACCTGTGGGTCGATTCCCTCGTAAACAACAAAGCGCCCGAAATCTCGGGCGAGGAGGCGTACAGCGCCATGCGCGCGGTGTTTGCCGCCATGGAATCGGCGCAAACGGGCCGGCGGGTTACGATCGGGTGACGCTATTCTTGTATCCCCCTGCGCGAGAAGGGCTGACCGGCAGGTCAGCCCTTCAGCTATCGATAAGCCACTTTATGAGTTCATAGTCCCCGCGCTTTCTTTACTTCTTCCACCATGCGGCGGCCGACTGCGACGATGGACTCGTAATCTCCCGTCTTCGCGCCCTTGGTGAGGTCGCTGCCCGCGCCTACGGCGACGGCGCCCGCCTTGATCCATTCGCCCGCGTTCTCCGCGGAAACGCCGCCCGTAGGCATCATGCGCGCCTGCGGCAGCGGCCCCTTGATGGCGGATATAACTTTGGGCCCGAACAGGTTGCCGGGGAATATCTTGATGACGTCCGCGCCCGCTTCCATGCACTCCACGGCCTCTTTCACCGTCATGGCGCCCGCCATGCAGGCGACCTGATACCTGAGGCACAGTTTGACCGTTTCCACGTTGAGGCAGGGGCTGACGACGAACTGTGCGCCCGCCAGGATCGCGGCGCGCGCGGTCTCCGGGTCAAGCACCGTGCCCGCGCCCACAAGGATCTCTTCCGGTTTGTAGGCGGACGCAAGCTTTTTGATGATATCGGCCGCGCCCGGCACGGTAAACGTGATCTCAATGCCCACGATGCCCGCCTGGATGCAGGCGTCCACGATCTTTTCCGCCTGTTCCGGGCTTTCCGCCCGCACCACGGCGACCACGCCGCAGTCCGTCAGCCGTTTTAATACTTCGCTCTTTTCCATATCGCACCTCAATCTTTATTCACTATGCAGCGGCACTCCTTGCCGGAAAGCACGTCGATGAGATTTTGCACCGCCATGGTTCCCATGCTGGAGACGGCCTCGGCGGTATGCGCGCCGGTGTGCGGGGTGAATATCACGTTGGAGAGGCCCTTTAACGGGGACTCCAAAAGCGGCTCCTGCTCGAACGCGTCAAGGCCCAGCCCGCCAAGCCTGCCCGCGATGAGCGCCGTAGCGCAGGCTGTCTCGTCGATCAAACCGCCGCGCGCGGTGTTGATGATGACGGCGCCCTTCTTCATGGAATTGATGCGCTCCGCGTTTATGATGTGGCGCGTCGCGTCGGTAAGCGGCACATGCAGCGATACGACGTCGGAGAGTTCAAGCAGCTCGTCAAGCGCCAGCTTTTTAATGCCGTGCGCTTTAGCGAACGCCTCGTCAAAGTACGGGTCGTAGGCTACGACATTCATTTCAAACGCCAGCGCGCGCAGGGCAAGCTTTTTGCCGATCGCGCCCAGGCCCACGATGCCCAGCGTCTTTCCCGCAAGCTCAGAGCCCGTGCTGCGCGGCCAGTCGCCCGCTTCCACGGCGCGGTGCAGGCGGGGGATATCGCGTGCGGCGCACAGCATCAGCCCGAAGGCAAGCTCGCATACGGCGGTGGCGTTCGCGCCCGGCGTGTTTGTGACCTTGATTCCCTTCTTGGAGCAGGCCGCGATATCCACGCGGTCATACCCGATGCCGTAGCGGGAGATGCATTTGACGCTTGCGGGCATGTTGTTTACCACGGCCTCCGTAATATAGTCAAGCCCCGCGATATAACCGTCCGCGCCGTCTAAAAGCGCAAGAAGCGCGTCCCCCTGCAGGGGGACGCCCGTGTCGTTGTAGACGATTTCATCCGCAAACGCTTCGAGCATGGCCCGCGCCGCGGCGTTTTCGGCCTTTTTGAATGAGGTCGGCGTAACGAGTATTTTCATAGCGCTACTTCCATTTCGGGTTGTCGATGATTTCGGGCTTGCCGCCGCGCTCCACCAAAAGCTTCCGGTAGCCCTTTGTTTCGATCGTGCCGTAATCGTGCCCGGCGTCCGCGCGGAATATAAAGTACGTCACAAGCGGTTCGCTCGCGCTTACGTTGATGCTGCGGTGCGCGTAACGCTTGGGCACATATACGGCCTTGCCGGGGGTAAGCTCCAGCGCGCGCCAGTCGCCTTCCGGGTTCTCCAATAGCATGTAGCCGTGCCCGCCCAGGCAGTAGTAGACCTCCGCGGTTTCTAGGATCGTGTGGAAATGGCCCTTGGTCATGTAGTATTCGTCGCCCACCTTGCCGGGGTAGACGATGCTGCAGCCGTACGCCAGATCCCCCGCGGTCTCCGGCATGGCGGCGGAGTGGAACTCGTATAAGAGGACGTCGCCTTCCGCTTCGAGTTTTTTGCCGAACGCGGCTTCGTCGTAGAACATGCCCTTCATGTAGGTTAAACGCCGCTTTCCGGTTTCCATCATGGAGGATTGGCCTGTCTTTAAGTCAAAGTCCACCGTAAAGCCTTTTTCGTGGTCAAACGGGATCGCGCTCGGGTTAAAATCCGCCATTTTCTATTTCCTCCTTACCGGTTGTGCTTGGCCGCGATCGCGTCCATACGGCGCAGCAGTTCGCCCTGTATGGGCTTATGGAACACCTCCGCGATCACCTGGGTCCAGCCGTATACAAAATACATCCAGCCGTCCTCAACCCTGAGGTCCTGCTTCTGCCGCTGCGCTTCCGCCTGATGCAGGAATTTTAAATCCCCGCGGTAGTTGATCTCCCATACCATTGCGTTTTTCGGGAACACCGCCGCGTCCGTCAGCGGGGAACCGGGGCGGTCCTTGCCAAGGCCGGTCGCGTTGATAACGAGCGAGCCCTCGGGTATGGATGCGAGCACGGCGTCGTTCTGCGTAAATTCCGGCGTGAGATGATAAACGCACGTTACCGTGCCGTCGTTGAGCTTTTTATTGATCTCCTCAAGCTCCGTAAGCCGCGGCTGGCTGCGGTTGGCGACGACGATGCGGCGGGGTCTGTTTCCTTTAAATTCCTTGCGCAGGAAGTACGAGCACATGGAAATACAGCTTCCGCCCGCGCCCATGATGAACACGTCCGCGTTCGGGTTGTTCTTCCAGTACGCTTCGGGTATGAATTCCTCCATGGCCATGCCGCAGGTGATCGGGTCCTTGGCGTGCCCGCACAGTTTATCGCCGTCCTTCGATATGGAGCTTAATTCGCCGAACATCGCGGCGTAGGGGTCGAGATATTCAAACAGATCGTGCGCGGCGTTGTAAATATCGATCTTATGCGTGGTGACGAGCGCGCCCAAAGACAGGGGGTCTTCCTTGATAAAGCTTACCACCTCGCGGTAGACCTCCCGGTCGGCGTGTATCGGGATATCGATGCCCTTCATCACCGCGTCGATGCCCAGGGCCTTCGCCCAGTCCGGGAACACCTTCATAATGGACGAACTGCCCGTTGTGACGCCGATAAAATACATGGTCGGCTGCGTCGCTGCTGCAAGTTGCATGAACTTTTTCCTCCAATATTCATAAGGCGCATCCGCCTTATTCTGCTGGTTTTAACGTTATTGAAACGAGAGCGCCCGCGCGGCGTTCTTCACCGTCATGGCGGAAACGGCGTGCTGCAAAACGCCGTGTTCGCGCAGCATGGGGATAAACGAAGTCAGGATATAATCAAGCCCCATGTAGCCGCCGTATGCGTTCAGGCGCTCGCGCGTGGTGTCGAGGCTCAGCAGAAGCTGGTCCTCATAGCCGCAGGAAAGCATTTCGAGTATGAGGGCGATCATCTGCTCGTGGCTGATATATTTTAACCGGTTTACGCTGTCATAGCACAGGAACGCGCCGGTGGAAAGCACTTCCTTATGGTAGGCAAAATCATACCTGGTACGGCAGAGGTGGCAGACGATGATGCGGTCCGCATAGACGCCAGCGTCCATGAACCTCCGCAAAAGCCCCAATACGTCGGTATTGGGGTCGGTGTGGATCAGTATGGGCGCGTCGGTTTCCATGGCCGCCGCGATCAAAGCCTGCAGGAGCCTTTCATATACGGCGTTCCAGCCGCGCTCGTCGAGCGCGGCCTTCAAAATGCCCGCCTTCGCCAGGACGCGCCTTCCGGTGACGTCCAGCATGCCTTCGCGCACGTCGGAAACGAACGTATCCGCAAGCTGCCGTTCGGTCAGCCAGAACAGCGGGCTGTCCGGCCCGTAGAATATCGTCTTGTGGAACCCCGTCGCGGCTACGATATGTACGCCGCTGCGGGAGGAAGCGTCGGCCAAGGCCCTTGCCATACGCCCGCAGTATATGGGCTGGGCGTCCACAACCGCCCCGCCGCCGCTTTTTTTGTAGGCGAGCAGTTCGGCGTTTGTGTTTTTGGCGTCGTCCATATGGAGCGCCGGGTTTACGGAAAAGGAAACGCCCTTTTCAATAAACAGGTGCTCGTGGCACTGCGCGTGGCCCAGCGCGTCGCCGGGGATGTCGCCCAATACGGTTCTGATCATAACGGCCCTTCCGAATACTGGATTAGGGGTCAATCAAACAGGAATACGTGCTTGAGGCCCTTGGCCTGCCGCGCGTTTTCAAACGCCTGTTTATAGTCCTTGAGCGCGTAGCGGTGGGTGATAATTTTGGAAACGTCCAAGAGCCCCTCTGAAATGAACTCCATGGTCTTCCTGTACTGCGCGATGCTCGAACGCGTGGAGCCGGTCAGGTAAAGCTCCTTGTAGTGCACGAGGTTGGTGTTGATGGGTACGGGCTGCTTGCTTTCCGGCACGCCGCCAAAGAAGTTGATCCTGCCGCCGTAATTCATCAGCTCCAGCATGGCGGCCTGCACCTGCGGCACCGGGCAGGCGGTGATGGCCACGTCCAGGCCACGCCCGTGGGTGCGCTCCATCACGAAGCCTTTTAGGTTGTTTCCGCTGTAGGTCGTGATAAAGGGCAGGACTTCCTTGCAGTAGGCGAGGCGTTCCGCGGACAGATCGTTCATCAGCACGCTTGCGCCCGCCATATGCAAAAGCATGGCGTGCATCAGGCCGATGGGGCCCGCGCCCACCACCAGCGCGATATCGCCGGGCTTTACGAAGCATTTGGAAAAGCCGTTGTATACGCACGAAAGCGGCTCCGCGACGGCCGCGGCCTCGCTTTTTACATGGTCCGGCAGCACCATCAGGTTTCCGCGCAGCACGGCGTCCGCGGGGATGCGGATATATTCCGCAAACGCGCCGTCCATGTTGATGCCGAACGCCCGGTAATTGTCGCACAGATGGAAATTGCCGGATACGCACCGGTCGCAGATGCCGCAGCCGATGTTGGGCTGCATGGCGACGCGCATTTTGGGCTTGTAGAAGGGGACTTTTTTGCCGACCTCCACGATGGTTCCGGCAAACTCATGCCCCAGCGTGAGCGGATGTTCCGCGTCCACGTTTTTGTATCCGTTCTGGAACATGCGCAGGTCCGTGCCGCATACGGAAGCGGCTTCCGTTTTCAATAAAAGCTCGTCGTCCGCGATTTTCGGGATCTCGATATCCACCAGGCGCACGTCGTTTGCGCCGAACAGCCTCAGGCTTAACATGGGGGTTCCTCCTTAAGACAATTTGACCGGCCGTTTTTCCAGTATGGAAGCGTTGCCCGCCTCCACGATCGCAACGGCCATTTTTCCGTCCAGGCCGGTTACCTCGGGCATCGTATCGTTTTTGATGCATTCCACAAACGCGATATCCTCCGCAAGGTACGCGTCGCGGAAAAGCGTCATCCAGCTGTTGATGAAGGGGGTGGAGGTGCCGCGCTCCTTGGTGGAGCATTTTAAAAACGCGCCCTCGGTGCGGCCCACGTGCAGTACGCCCTTGGTGCCAACAAGCTCCATCTTGGAGTCGTAGCCGTATTCCACATAGGCTGCGCCGTCTATGGAAAATTGAACGCCGTTTTTGAATTGGCCGGACATCACCACATTGTCGTAATAATCGGGATAGTCCTTTTTCGCTTCGGGGTTCCTGTAATTGCCGCCTATGGCGTAGAGCGTGTCGATCTCGCTTTCGGCGAACCAGCGGATGCTGTCGATGTCGTGGGAATTGACTTCTGCCAAGATGCCGTTGGACTGCTTGAGGTCGTACATCCACGGCCGGGGCTTGCTGGGCCCGCGCGTATTGGAGCGGATGAACACGAGGTCGCCTATGGCGCCCTCCTCCACCATACGCTTCGCTTCCTGGAAGCTTTCGTCAAACCGCCGCATAAAGCCTACCTGCAGCTTGACGCCGTTTTTTTCGCAGGCGCGCGTCATTTCTTCGCACTCCAGCGCATTCATCGCCATGGGCTTTTCGCAGAAGACATGCTTTTTTGCGTTCGCGCAGTCTATGACGATCTGCCTGTGCAGGTTGGTGGGGGAAACGACCACCACCGCGTCGACCTCCGGGTTATGGAGCATCTCGCGGTAATCCGTGTAATACGTATCGATGTTGAGTGCCTGCGCTGCGTCCTTCGCGCTTTGTTCCACCACGTCCACAACGGCGGCCATGCGCGCGCCTTCCACTTTGTTCTGGAAGTTTTTCGCGTGTATCATCCCCGCGCGGCCCGCGCCGATCAAACAGATATTGAGCGCCTCGTTTTTCATATACATCCCCTGACTGCTTGTTATTACAGGTACAGTATATATCAAATGCTTTTGTTTTTCAAGCGTTTATTATCGATATTTATTGTTTGTTATCAATTCCGGCAAGACGCACGTCCACGCCCAGCTGCTTGACGGCGTCCACAAACGCGGGATCCGCCTCCTGGTCGGTAATCATGATATCCACGTTGGAAAGCGTGGTGAATGTGATGAACGCGGCCTTGCCCAGCTTGCTGCTGTCCGCAAGCAGGTATACCTCGTCCGCGGCGTCCACCATGTGCGCCTTGATGCTCGCCATGTCCATGTTGGGCGTGGTCACGCCCTTGGTGGGGTGCACGCCGTTGGCGGCCATAAACGCCTTGTCCACATGCAGGTCGGAGATGCTTTCGATCGCCATCTGCCCCACCGTGCAATGAAAATGCCGCCGTAACGCGCCGCCCGCGAGTATGATCATGACGTCCGTGTTCCGCTCGAGATAGGAGGCGATCTGGATATCGTTTGTCACCACGGTCAGATTGTCTATGCCGGAAAGCTGCTTTGCAAGCTCCATCGTCGTGGTGCCGGTATCGAGCGCGATCGCGTCCCCGGGCTGTATGAACGTGGCCGCCAATTTTGCGATCGCCTGCTTCTGCGCGACGCGCACCACCTCTTTTTGGGAGGTGACGGGCTCGTAATTGATGCGGCTGCTGCTGATGGCGCCGCCGTGCGTGCGCTTGATCGCGCCCGCTTCCTCAAGCTCCCGCAGATCGTTGCGTATGGTGGCGGGGGAGACGGAAAAATGCTCGCACAGGTACGAGACCGTCGCCTTCCCCATTTTATTCACGATATCGGTTATGGTCTGCTTGCGGACCTCCGCAAATACGACATCCGGCTGCTTTGACATAGTTTCCTCCTTGGTCTCTTTTCAATCGATCCCCTGCAATTGGAAGGGGTCGCTTCTGTAAAACTGCGTGACGTGCTCCAGCGCGGCCAGGTACGCTTCGGCGTAAGGCGCGTACTGCGCGTGGCGGCTTTTTTCCGGGGCAAACGAATTTTTCTTCTTCATGATGCCCTGTATGGGCTTCTTATAGTCCGTAAGCGCGCCCGCGCCGATCCCCGCGATAACGGCGCTGCCTACAAGCGCGGTCTCGCCCGTTTCGAATGTTTCCACCGCAATGCCCAATACGTCCGCTTTTATGGCGTTGAACAGCGGGGAATTGGAGCCGCCGCCTATGGACAGCATGCGTGAAAAATCGCTTCCCGGGTAGAGCGTGCGCAGCACCCTGAGATAGTATTTGTATTCGTAGGCGATCGACTCCAGCACGGAGCGGTACATATGCCCGCGCGTATGCTTGAAATCGAGCCCCAGGAAGCTGCCCTTGAGGTCGGGGTTGTTGGGCAGCACGCGGCCCGAAAAATGCGGAAGGAACAGCAGCCCCTCGCTGCCGGGGGAAAGCGGGGCGGCTTCCGCCTCCAGCTCGTCGTATGTGGCGGCGGGTCTGCCGCTTAATGTATCGCGGAACCAGCGGATGCACATGCCGCCGCCGTTGATGTAGGCGAGCGGAAGCCACAGGCCGTCCACCGGGCTTCGCATCATGGTCATGGTTTCATTCCGGGTATCCGGCACAAAGCCGTTCACCACGCTGCAGAGTACCGAGGCGGTGCCCGCGCAGTCCAAAACAAGGTCCCGTTCAAACATGCCGGAGCCGAACGTGCTCGCCGCCGTATCGCCGCACCCGGCCACGACGGGGATGCCCTCCGCCGTGCCGCTTATGTTTGCGAACGCGCGGGTGGTCTTGCCGATCACCTCAAACGGGGAGACGACGCGCGCCATCTTCTCTTTTTCCACGCCGAACACACAAAGCAGCTCGTCGGACCATTCCTTTTTCGCGTTGTCCCCGAAGCCGGAAAAATGCAGGTGCGTATAGTCGAAATAGGCGTCACGGCCCTTTGTGCCCGTCATTTTTCCCACGATATAGACGTGGGGCAGCACAAATTTCGCCGTTCTTTTATAAGCGTCCGGATGCTCGTGCTTCCACCAGAGTATCTTCGGGCCGTGCGTATACGTAACGGGGCCGCCGGTCAGCTCGGTCACGCGCCTGCCCGCCGTTTGGCGCATGCCTTCCATGTACTTGCCGCAGCGCATATCCAGCCAGGAATCGTAATACGTGGAGGCTTCGCCCTCCGCGTCCACGCCCATGATGCCCGCCATCTGGCCGTCGAGGCCTATGGCGGCGATATCGGAAGGGGAAACGCCGGTTTGTTCCATCAGGCTTCTGATGGTGTTGGCGCAGGAAGCGTACAGGTCGTCCGCCTCCTGCCAGGCGGTGCCCGGCGCGGGGGACAGGATGCGGGAGGGCTCGAATGCGGTCGCGAGCAGGTTGATATCCGTATCGAACAACGCGGCCTTGGTCCCCTGCGTGCCGATATCCACGCCGATCAGGTAAGCGGTCATAGGCCCCTCCTTTGTTGTATGATATCGTTTTCTGTTATTTATTATTG
>DATMXR010000314.1:0-3690 GCA_035561315.1 Feifaniaceae bacterium | reverse complement strand
CCTCCGTTTGCGCCCGTTTCGTTGTATAATTGGGTTAAAATTTCTTTATTTTCGGAAAGGCGACGCATGTACGAGCTGATAAAGGCCGCGAAAAACACCTATTATATCGATTGCCCGGCCAAAGTCGGGCTGATAAAACTCAATGACGATGATGTCTGCCTCATCGATTCCGGAAACGACAAGGACGCCGGAAGAAAGATCAGGCAGATTTTGGACGGCAACGGCTGGCGTTTACAGGCCATATACAACACCCATTCCAACGCGGACCATATCGGCGGCAACAGATATCTGCAGGCGCAGACGGGCTGCCGGGTATTCGCGCGGGGGATCGAGGCGGATTTTACCAACCACCCGCTGCTGGAGCCCTCCTTCCTATACGGCGGGTTTCCTCCAAAGGCGCTCCGGCACAAATTCATGATGGCGCAGGAAAGCGCGGCGGAACCCCTGCGGGAGAGCGGCTTGCCCGCGGGCATGGAATTGATCGCGCTTCCCGGCCATTTCTTCGACATGGTTGGCTTCCGCACCGCGGACGGCGTCGTGTTCCTCGCGGACTGCCTTTCGAGCGAGGAAACGCTCAATAAATACCAGGTCAGCTTCGTGTACGACGTCGCGGCTTATCTCGAAACGCTTGAAAAAGTCAAGGGCATGCGGGCGGGCCTGTTCGTTCCCGCGCACGCGGAAGCCACGGAGGAGATCGCGCCGCTCGCGCAGCTGAACATCGACAAGGTCCATGAGATCGCGGAAAAAATCGTGAGGCTCTGCGATGAGCCGCAAAGCTTTGAGCGCCTCCTCCAAAAGCTGTTTTTGGAATACTCCCTTATGATGAATTTTGAGCAATACGTGCTGGTTGGCAGCACCGTCCGCTCGTATTTAAGCTGGCTTGCGGACTATAAGCGGCTCGCCTATGCGTTTGAGGACGGGCGGATGCTGTGGAGGGCGGCATAAGAATTTCCCGGAAAAGCGGCCATATCACAGGCATATCGATCGCGAACGTATGGTTGTATGCATATTCTGATAGTGGGCAGGAAAATTTTGCCCCGCCGGTACGGCGCCGGACAGCGGCCGATCTGGGTTATGCGGCCTTAAAACCGGCCCGGCCTCCGGGGAGTATGATGTGAAACGAATGCCTCTTTTGCGCCCGTTCGGGCGCGGGGAATGCTTGCTGCCTGCCCGAGCAATACATGAACGCCGGGATATCCGGTAAATTGCGGCATATCAAGGCGCTCCGCCGCGGAAGGATCCGCGCGGAGCGCTTTTGGTGCTGCCTTTCTTAATTTGAACCTTCATGCCGCGGTCCTACGCCAAGCTCCTTCAGGTGGCGGCCGATGTGGGCGTTCAAAAGCTCCGCGTACCCTTGCGCGTGTTCGCGCCAGAGCGCGTACAGCCTTTCTTTGAACCGCTCGCTTCCGTCGGCGTTTTTCGCGCCCAATATCAGGCCGTATGTGATATGAATGAGCTGCCGCGCCTCGTTGCGATCGAATAATTCGGACAACTCCGCGTCTTTGAGCGTATCCAGCGGCGGGATTTTCGCAAGGTCGGTCGTCACATGGTAGTACGCCCGCGCCTCCTGAAACTTTTCGAGCGCGAACGCGTGGACCTCGCGGTACAGCGCGGGGTCCCGTAAGGCCACGATGCGCATGGCCTCCAGCCAGTTGGTACCCGCGGTCTTTACGTGAAAACGGCCCCGCGTCAGCTCGCCCACGGTGGGAAATACGGAAAATTTGTCCGAACCGGAGTGCACGCTGATCTTGTAGCCGAACCGGCGGGCGATCGCCGCGTGCGCCCTGAATTCCGCCCGGAACTGCCCGATATCCCCGATATAATCGATGCCCTTCTGGAACTCGCCGCAGAAGCGGGGCGCTATGGTGGCGGGGCGCACGCCGCGGCCGTACAGCTCGTTTGCCACAAAGTAATGCTGCAGCGGCGTGGTGGGCGTCTGCGTTTCGTCTATGGAGATTTCAAAGTCCGCGTTGGCGTCCTTCATATAGTCCTCGTAAATTTTCACCGCGAAATCGATGGCCGCGCCGTAGATGTGCAGCATGCGCAAAAGCTCCATACCGGAAAAACGCAGGGTTTCCCCCTCTATGGTAACTTCCATGCCCTCGTATTTCTGCTGCAACGCCGCATATCTGTCGCCCAGGGCCAGCACCGCTTCATCCGGCATCGGTTCGATATCGTTCCGGATATACTCGCTGCAGTCGAGCGTGATCATGGTGTAGCCGCAGCCGAGCGCGTACTGTACTTCTTCGGGCGTTTTCAGATGGTCGCCGTCCGCGCCGAAGCCAAGGCGGAAATCCTCTTTGAATACCGCGAACGTCGCGCAGTCGAGCACATGCTCAAACGTGCGCCTGGTCAAAGTCAGCTCGCGTATGGATTGCTGGGCGAACACCGGCAGCGCGTCATACTCTGAAAACACACGGATATGGCCGGGGGTTGCGATGCCCAGCCGGTCCCCGACGCCCACGGTGCGCTCCGACTGAAGCACGCGCACGGGGGCCGTAAACGGGAAGGCTTTGCGCAGCGCGTCCGCGTTCTCATGCGTGAGCGGGGCGATTAGCACTTCCGTCCCGTTCGCCTGTTTGCGCGTGCCGGTGAACCCGGCTTGCGCGCCGGTCACGAACAGGAACTCCCCGCTGCCGACAATACCCATCCATACGCACCCGCCCGTGTCTTCGTGCGGGGACTTTTCATAGGGTATCGCGCCAAGAAATTCGCTGACCTCTTTTATCAGCGGGTCCATGCTGTTTTTCATTCCGTACGCTCCTTTTATGCCAAGCGGAAATGTTTTCCCAATGAAAGTCGGCACCTATTCCTCTGCCGGTTGGGCCGTTACGCCTCGAACCGGCCCGGCTCTATCCACAGGCCCAGCGCCGGGTTGGGGATGAAGTAGATTTCCTCCCCGCCTGCAAGCGTGTTCCAGCCGTATTGCAGTTTTTCCGGGTCGTAGATCTTTACGGCCTCGCCGTAATCCCAGGGGTTGAACAATACGCTTTTGATTTCCTCCTGCGTGATGCGCCTGACCGCGTAAGTGACCTTGAAGCGCCCGTCCGCGGAACCGTGTATCAAATGCGCCGCCACGCCCATGTTGCCCTGCAGGTCCTCGTTCTGTTCAAAAAGCTCCAGCGTTTTCAGCCTGCCGCAGTACCCGTATTTGCGGATTAACAGATCCACGGCGTCGTCCTCGCCGAAGCGCTCCACGCCGGGCGCGAGCACAATGAGCTCCCCGCCGTCCGCAATCGCCATGCGCGTGCGGTAGATTGCCTTGTTGCCCAGCCACGTGCTTTTAAACTCCCTGGGGTCCAGATACACCACGCACTTTTTGATGGGCTTTTCCACAACGTCCAGATTCTTTTGGCGCGCAAGCTCCGCCGCCGCCTCGAACGGCACGCGGCCTTCGCCGATAAACAGCCCGTGCGTGTGGATCTTGCCGCCGGGCGCCGTGGTGACGGTGAGTACAAACAGCACCGGCCTGTCCTTTAAGAAATGCCCGAGCGCGTAGTCGAATATTTTGCGCACGGGGGTGTCCGCCCTGCCCATCATGCGTTCCATGCCGTACACCGCGCCCACCATGTGGGAGGTGTTAATCATTTCCGAGCCGCCCACGCCCACAAACAGGTTTTTCGCGTGGTTGGCCATGCCTACCACCTCGTGCGGGACGACCTGGCCGGGGGAGAGTATGATGTCGTAGCC
>DATMXR010000313.1:0-3546 GCA_035561315.1 Feifaniaceae bacterium | reverse complement strand
AGCACAGAAGATTATAAAGCCAAACGCAATCGTATTTGCGGGTATGGCGGCGCATACCATGTATCAAACAAAAACGGGGAGGGAGTAGGGTGTGGCGTCTTGAGGAACCTGTAAAAAGCCTCTGCCAAATCGCCGCCGGATGCGTTCTGAGCATCGCGTTGCTTGTATCCGGGCGCGCTCTGTTGACGGAAGAGTATGCGGATGTTTCCGTGTTTACGTACATGGCCGAGCCCAACCGGTACGAGGTGCGCAATGAGCTTTTGCTGCAGGCGATGGAGCGCTTCGGCGCAACTGCGCCGGAGGAGGCCGCGGATATCTGGGCAAACGGCGTCAGTATGCGGAACGGCGCCATGCAGTATTCGGCCATGAGCGCGGCGCTCAAAAAGAAATACGCAGCGCAATTGGAGGAAACCGCGCCGATGTGGGTGACCGGTGGGTCCAGCCCCTGGATCAGCTCCTATTGGACGGTGTGGGTGCAGGAGCCGCAGGAGGGGCGGCAGGTCCGCCAGCTGATGTTTATGACGGAAAGCTCCGCAGGGCCGGGTCCTACGTATACCGCGGCGCTTACTCTTGTAAAATTCGGGGACTATTGGCGCATTACGGACGTAAAGACGGACGAAGGCTTTTGCGCCTACACGGGCTTTCAGCCCGAGCAGGCAGACGGAGCCGCGCCCAGAGCCTGATACAAAAAGGGCCGGATATACATAGCGGGAATTCCCCCGAATATATTGTTGGGAAAAAACGTATTGGAGGGCGCGGACGTGGAGTATTGGGTAAACGTGGAGCCGGGCGTGGGCATATATGTCAACGATATCAACCCGGAGGGGGAGCATCCCATACTGTTTCTGCACGGATGGCCGATCAACCAAAAAATATTCGAGTATCAGTACAATGCACTTATCAACAATGGCATCCGCTGCATCGGCATGGACGCGAGGGGCTTCGGCCAGTCCGGCAAGCCGGTTTACGGCTACGGGTACGACCGCTCCGCGGACGACGTGCACCGCGTCATCGACGCGCTTGGGGCAAGGGATTTGACATTGCTGGGCCACTCCACCGCGGGGGCCGTCGCCGCCCGGTACATGGCCCGCCACAACGGGCATGGGGTAAGGCGGCTCGTGCTGTGCGCGGCGGCGGCGCCCAGCCTCGTTGAGCGGCCCGGTTTCCCGGAAGGCGTCCCGGAGCAGACGGTGCTGGATATCATCCGGGATACGGAAAACGACCGCCCGCAAACGGTGGACGGCTTTAGCAGGATGTTCTATTACCAGCCGGTGACGGAGCCATTTATTCAGTGGAACAATGATCTCGGCATGCAGGCGGCAAGCTGGGCCACGATCGCGGTCTCCCATTCGTGGCTCCGGGAGACGCTTTTTGACGATCTCCCGGAAATCCGTGTCCCGACGCTTATTCTGCACGGCATACACGACGAGATCGTTCCGTTCGCGCTGGGCGAGGTGCAGAACGAAATGATCCCCAATTCCCGCCTGGTTCGGTTTGAAAACAGCGGGCACGGCCTGTTCTATGATGAAAAGGAAAAATTCAACGCGGAGCTGATGGGTTTTGTGACGAACGGGTAAATGGGCTCAAGCCGCAGGGGGTTTTAGGCGCCCGCTTCCTTTCCCGGAAGCGGGCCTTTTCTTTGCCCCAAACGGCCCGCCCGGTACGCGGATATGGTACAATGGCAAAAACGATATGCCGGAGGATGGTTGGATGCGGCAAAACGAAAGCAGGATAAAGCTCTCGAAAGAGAAAAAAGAGGAAATGGCGCAACGGATACAAAACTACTTTTTGAACGAGCGGGAAGAGGAGCTTGGCAGCCTTGCGGCCACGCTGTTTTTAAACTTTGTGGTGGAGGAGCTTGCGCCGGAATTTTACAACCAGGGCGTGCAGGACGCGTACCGCTACATGACGGAGCGCTGCGAGGATATGCTCTCCATTCAGCTCTGACCGGAGCGCATCAGCCGCTCCAGTATGGGGGCGTCGGCCGGGCAGAACGGATACGCGGAGAAACGTTCCGGCTTTTCCCAGACCATATCGGCGTGGACTTTTAATTCCGGCTCGCCTTTTAAAATACGCGCAAGGAAGAAGAAGAGGCGCACCGTTTTCTCCGGGTAGGCGTAGACGGTTTCAAAAAAGAAGCGGTCAATGCCGATTTCAACATTGAGTTCCTCGCGGCATTCTCGCACAAGACACGCTTTTAAATCTTCGTTCGGTTCCCGCTTTCCGCCGGGGAACTCCCACAGGCGGGCGCAGCTTCCGCCCGGCCCCCTTTGGCAGATCAAAATCTCGTTCTTCTCGTTGCGGATGATCGCCGCCGTAACCTCCGTCATTTTTTTGATAATGATTCCGCCTGCACGATATTCAAAAGCACATCCACCATGCGGTCCATGGACTGCACGGGGATATACTCGAACCGCCCGTGGAAGTTGTGCCCGCCGGTAGAAAGGTTGGGGCAGGGGAGGCCCATAAAGGAAAGGCGCGCGCCGTCCGTGCCGCCGCGTATGGCGACGACCTCGGGCGTGACCCCCGCGGCCTCCATGGCGCGCTGGGCCTTTTCGATCAGGAACATGTGCGGCTCTATCTTTTCCTTCATGTTATAGTAGCTGTCCTTCACTTCCGGCACGACGGTGTTGGGGCCGTATTTTTCATTCAGGTACGCCGCGATCTTTTCAAGACGTGCTTTCTTTATTTCGAACTTTTCCCGGTCATGGTCCCGGATGAGGTAATGAAGCAGCGTATGCTCCTCGTCCCCCGTCATGGCGTGCAGGTGGAAAAAGCCCTCGTACCCTTCCGTGCAGGCCGGGATCTCGTGCGGGGGCAGCATGGAATTGAACTCGATGGCGATCAGCAGCGCGTTTTTCATGCGGTTCTTGGCGTCTCCGGGGTGGATGTTCACGCCGTTGATATGCACCATGCCCGCCGCGGCGTTGAAATTTTCGTACTCGATCTCGCCGATCCTGCCGCCGTCCACCGTGTAGGCAAATTCCGCCCCGAACTTCTTTACGTCAAAGCGGTCCGCGCCGCGGCCAATTTCTTCATCCGGCGTGAAGGCGATGGGGATATTCCCGTGGGGAATGCCGCGCTTTTTTAACTCCTCCACCGCGGTGAGGATCTCCGCAATTCCCGCTTTATCGTCCGCGCCCAGAAGCGTGGTTCCGTCCGTCACCAGAAGGTCCTGGCCGATATAGTTCTTGAGATGCAAAAACTGGCTGGGGCGCATCACGATATTCTGTTCCGCGTTGAGCACGATATCCCCGCCGTCGTACCCGTAAACGATGCGCGGCTTCACGTTCGTGCCGCTCATGGAAGGGCTCGTATCCATATGCGCGATCAGCCCGATCACCGGCAGCTTCTTATTTGCGGTGGCGGGCACCACGCCGTACACATAGCCGAACTCGTCCATGTGCGCGCCCGCTATGCCTAAGCTTTTCATTTCTTCCACCAGGGCCCGGCCCAATACCTTTTGCTTTTCCGTGCTGGGGCAGGCGGCCTCGCCCGCCGATTCATCCGAGGTCGTATCGTATCCGGCATATTTCATTAACCGCT
>DATMXR010000312.1:0-11982 GCA_035561315.1 Feifaniaceae bacterium | reverse complement strand
GAATAAAGAGAACGTCTATGAGAAAATTCAAGATATTTTTCTTAATACTGCTCTTGGTTTCTTTAGTAAGCGGCATTATGGTTTTTCTTAACGCGCCTCATTATTAATTATACATTATCGTTACCGCAGGTAAATCCTCTTCTCCTTCGCACCCGTCACAACGCCCACCCGCTGCGCGGCGGGGACGGTCGCTTTCAGCTCTTCAAACAGCGCGTCCGCGTCGTCCGGATGCACCGCCATCAAAAGCCCGCCCGCCGTCTGCGGGTCGTACAATACATCCTGTACGGCGACCGGCACGTTCCCTGCCTCCACGGCGGCTTCGGCAAACGCGCGGTTGCGGTACATGCCGCCGGGCAGTATGCCCTGCCTCGCGAACTCCAGCGCCTCGGGCAGGATGCTGATCTCTTTTGTATTTAACTCAACGCTCACATCCGAGCCCTGCGCCATTTCATATAAGTGCCCCAGCATGCCGAAGCCCGTGACGTCCGTACAGGCGTGTACGCGGTATTGTACCATCGCGTCCCGCGCGGCCTTGTTGAGCGTGGTCATAAGCTTCCGCGCAAGCGCCTTCCCCTCCTCGCTCGCAAGCTCCGCCTTGGCGGCGGTGGTAAGTATGCCGATGCCGAGGGGTTTTGTAAAAAGCAGGACGTCGCCCGGCCTTGCGCCGCTGTTGGTGAGTATTTTGTCCGGGTGGATGAAGCCGGTCACGGCCAGGCCGTACTTGGGCTCTTCGTCCAGTATGCTGTGGCCGCCCGTGATGATGGCACCGGCCTCGTAGGCCTTGTCGTATCCGCCGCGCAAAAGCTGATGCACGGCGCTTTTGGGCATATCCTCCGGGATGCAGAGGATGTTTAACGCAAGCTTCGGCTCCGCGCCCATGGCGTAAATATCCGAAAGCGCGTTTGTCGCCGCGATCTGGCCGAAGAGGTACGGGTCGTCCTCTATGGGCGGGAAGAAATCCACCGTCTGCACGATGGCGAGCGTATCGCTCACCTTGTAAACGGAGGCATCGTCGCTTTTATCGAACCCCACGAGCAGGTTGGGGTCCTGGTGCACCCGGATGCCCTCCAACAGCTGAGAAAGCACGCCCGCGCCCACTTTCGCGCCGCAGCCCGCGCATTTTGCGAGCTTGGTGAGTTTGATATCCTGTTCCAATATCTTTCCCCCTATCGTAGCTCAATCGATTGTAATGGCGTCAGGTGCAATATGGCCTCCAGCGCGCCGCCGCCTATGGCGAGCGCCTTGTCCGAGGCGGTGTAGCAATGCTCCGCCCTGCACCTTGGGTCCACATCCCCGCTTTTCATGCCCTTGTATACCGGCGTATTGTCCGGCAATATACCGCGCAGGGTCCCCGCGATCCCCGCTTTGACGGGAAGCCCGTCCACATACCCCGCGGCGTCCCCCGCCTGCACGGTCGCGCCGATCTCCATCGCCTGCCTGAATACGCCGTCCGCCGGGGCGCGGAGGATGCGCTCCACCGTATAGCCACCGATGTCGCCGGGCGCGCCGGTATCCGGCAGCGCGGCGCCTTCCAGTATGACGCGGCCCAGCGTATGGCCCCGCTGCGTTTCTATGACGGCGTGACAGTCCGCCCCCGCCGTAAATCCCGGACCTACGCCGACGACCACCGGGGCGTCGTTAAGCGCGGTGCCGAGATTCTTCTTTGCCAATATGGCGTCCACTACGGCGTCCGGCTTTAACGCCCGGATGCAAGCGCCCTCAGGGTCAATGAGTACGGGGATGCGCCCGTTTTGCAGGATGGCTATGGCGTCTTTGGCATTCTGCGCAAGCGCCGCCGTGACGCCCTCCACCGCGGCAATCCCTTCCGTTACGGCGTGCGAAAAGCTGACCGTCCGCCGTATGGCGGTGGGGCGGGCGACCTCCGTCATCACGACGTCAAATCTTGCGCGCCAAAGCCTCAGCGCAATGCCGGAGGCGATATCCCCCGCGCCTTTTATGACAACAAGCATGGCTCTCCTTCTGTTTGCAGCGCGCCCGCGACCGCGGGGCAGCCCAGATGTTTGCCCAGCTCCCGGGCCTGCTCCCATTGGAGGGGCGTTTCGACCTTATTGATGAATACGGTATCATGAAGCGCTTCAAGCCGCGCCACGTTCGCGGCGTCGGCCGGGGTAACGGCGTGGGAAAGCCCTGCGTTTAAAAGCTTTGCGTACAGCTCCGGCCGGTGTGCAGAAGATATGATGGGCCGGCCGACGCCGTCTATGCCGATGACGAGGATGGTTTTATTCGCTTCCTTCGGGATCACCGGCTCGTGCGCGGCATGGGCCTTTAGCGGCAGCCCCTTGGAGCCGTCCGCCTCGCATAATACAAAATCCGCCCTGCGGGCGAGCATGGGAATAAGGCTTAACGGCAGCGTCAGCTTGCCCTCCGAAGTCCTTTCCCCCACGCACAGGAGGCCGTTTGCCCGCAGCGCGCGGACGATCTCTTCTTCCGAAGGGGAAATTAGCGTCCTGACGCCGTCCGGCGGGTACATTTTCGCCGTGGCGCAGAGTATTACGCCCCCGCTGCCCGAAAGCTCCGACGCAAGGCGTATTAAAAGCGATGTCTTTCCCCCGCCGCCTATCACGGCCGTGACCCCGCGCTTTATGCCCAGCGCCTCTGAAAACCGCATACCTTCCCCCATCGTTATTCTTGTTTCAGGATAGCACCGGCAAATCCTGCTTGTCAACGGCGGGCGGGTGGTTTATACTATTCTCGAATTTGAAGCGTGGACAAACATTTGTCCACGGATAAGGTGGTCAAAGCCAAAGGCTTTGACATGGCTCCTTATTGAAATGTCGAAAATCCAAGGATTTTCGGCGAAGGAAAATAGTATCTACCAATCCGCTTGAAAGGAATAAATGGAATGCGGATTCATATGGCAATACGGATATGAGCAACAGTAAACCGCTGCGTCCCATCATTACAATACGGCTCTATACGGAAGAAAAATGCTTCGGCCCCGGCGTTGCGGAGCTTCTTTTCCGTGTGCGCGAATTCAAATCCCTGCGCTCCGCCGCCATGTCCATGAACATGGCCTACTCCAAGGCCTGGAAAATCATAAAGGCAAGCGAGGAGGCGCTCGGCTTCAAGCTTTTAGACAGCACCACCGGCGGGCAGCACGGGGGCGGCGCGGTATTGACCGAAGAGGGAAACGCGCTGCTGGACAATTACAGGGAGTATCTCGCGGATGTGAAAACCGCGGCGCAAAAGCTCTTTGACGAGCGGTTCGGGAAATAAGAGCGATGAATCATCAATATGACCCGCTGATCGACCCGGCATTCCGCGGATGTGTCCTGATTACGCAGGGCGGGGGGCGGATTTTTGCGCATACTGCAAGCTTTTCCGATCTTGCAAACGAGCGCCCCAACACATTAGATACCAGGTTCCCCACCGCATCCGCCGGAAAGGTGTTTGTGGCAACCGCCATATTAAAGCTGAAAGAACAGGGCAGGCTGCGGCTTTCCGATACGCTGGGCGGAACGCTCCCCTATGATCTTCACGCGATCGATCCTGCGGTAACAATCGAACAGCTGCTGACGCATACCTCCGGCATACCGGATTATTTTGACGAATCCGTTATGGACGATTACAGCGCGCTTTTTTTAGACTTCCCCAACTATAAAATCCGCGTTTCAAAGGACTTGCTGCCGCTTTTCTGGGATAAGCCCATGCTGTACGCGCCCGGGGAACGGTTCCAGTACAACAACGCGGGCTATGTGATGCTGGGGCTCATCATCGAAGCGCTTACGAATATGCCTTTTGACAAGTTTCTTATGGACGCCATATTCCATCCGGCGAATATGCGGGATACGGGGTATTACGAGCTGGACAGGCTCCCGAAAAACTGCGCCAGCGCCTACATATTTGACGAAGCGAAAAACGAATACTATACCAACATATACAGCGTGGACGCAAAAGGCACAGGCGCGGGGGGCGCTTATACAACCTTGGAGGATGTGGAGCGTTTCTGGCATGCGCTTTTTAACGGAACCCTGCTGCCGCCCGATACCGTAAAACAAATGATTCGGCCACACGGCATGGACGGGGACAGCATGTACGGCCATGGGGTCTGGCTGCGCAAATACGGAGATGCGTACATTCCATACATCCAGGGCTGCGACCCCGGCGTCAGCTTCCTATCCTCCTACGATCCCGTTACCGCCCTTTGCGTTACGCTGGTGAGCAACTATGGCGATAACGTCTGGAAATTGAACAGAAGCATACTCAAACAGATCGGATAACGTCAGGGGCGGCAACTGCCGCCCCTGTTATTTATTCCAATCCATAGTTATTGCCCTTGTTGGCCCAGTCCACCGTGCGGATGGAATAGTTCTTGTATCCTTCCTTCACAAACGGGTCATTCTGCGCGATACCATGCGCCTCCTCGGCGGACGCGGCTTTTATGAGCACCATGCCGCCCGGGTAATCCGCAAACGGGCCGCAGGCAACAAGCCCGCCTTCCCCGTCCAAAGCCTTTAGATGGGCCACATGCCTTTGAATCACGTCAATGTTCAAGGGCAGCTTGTTTTCCAAAAGGATGAGGTACAACAGCCCGGCTTTCACGGCTTACGCCTTATGGAGCCGCTGCTTCATGGTCTTTTCCACGGCGTTCAATATGTTTTCATACCCCGTGCAGCGGCACAGGTGCCCGGCAAGGAGCTTCCTCAATTCGTCCCGCGTGTATTCATGGCCGGACTCGAGCAGTTCCACCGCCGTCATGATGAACCCCGGCGTGCAGAAGCCGCATTGTACCGCGCCTTCCTCTATGAACGCCTGCTGGATATCCGAAAGCTCGCCGTTTGGGCCTAGGAGGCTTTCAAGCGTGCGGATGTGCTTGCCGTCCGCCCAAACAGCCAGGTAGATGCAGGAGTTGAAGCATTCGCCGTCTATGATGACGTTGCACGCGCCGCACTCCCCCACCTCGCAGCCCTTTTTCACGCTGGTCAGGCGGTAATCGTTGCGCAGCATATCCGTAAGGGACGCGCGGACGTCCACATAGTTTTCAACTTCTTTGCCGTTTATGGTACAGCGCACCAATTGCATCTGCTTCATAACGTCCCTCCTGCAAGCGTAACGGCGCGGATAAACGCGCGCTTGGTGAGTTCCTCCACAAGCTGGAGCCGCAGCTCCTTGCTGGCGCGCCAGCTTGTGCGGGGATTGACGTCCAGAAGCGCTGCGCTTCCCGCGGCCTGTACGGTTTCCATGGAAACGGGCCTGCCGTTTGCCGCTTCTTCCGCGCTCGGCGCCCGCATGGGCACGGGCCCCGCGACGCCGAAGGCCACGCGCATGCGCTCCACCGTACGCTTATCCTCCGAAAGCCGGACGTTGACGGAACACCCCAATGTCGCGATATCCATGGCGTTGCGCATGGCATACTTGATATAGTTTCCGTAAAAGTTTTCGTAGCTTTCCTTTTTAATCAAAATCGCCGTCAGAAGCTCCGCGGGCTGCAGCGCGACCTTGCCCGCCTTGACGTAAAACTCCCGGATGGGCAATTGCCGCACGCCGTTTGGCCCGGTAATTTCCATAACGGCGTCCCAGGCCACAAGCGTGGCGCCGGAGTCTGCGCTCGTCACGCCGTTGCAGGTGTTTCCGCCTATGGTGCCGATGTTCCTTACCTGCGGACCGCCCACCTCGTTCACCGCCTCGCCCAGAACGTTAATATACTTCTGAATGAGCGGATGCTTCGTGATATGCGTAAAGCTTGTAAGCGGCAGGATGCGGAGCGTGCCGTCCCCGTCCATCGTCACGCCGCGCAGCTCGTCAAGCTTCTGTATGCTCACCAGTGTCGCGCCCGCTAAACGCCCTTCGCGTATCTGCACCAATACGTCGCTGCCGCCCGCTATGATCTTCGCTTCCGGGTGCCGCTGCAAAAGCTCTATGGCATGGGGCACGGAAGTCGCTTCGTATAAGGCTTCGATATCGTACATATTGCTCCGTCCTTCCTTGCGCTAGATGAGGCCCGCTTCTTTGAACGCGGGGAACAGCACATGCGGCGTCAATGGGATTTTGTTGACCGAAACGCCCGTGGCGTTCAATACCGCGTTGCGTATGGCGGGCGCGCCCGAAACCGTGGGCGGCTCGCCCAGCGCCTTTGTGCCGTAGGGGCTGGTCGGTTCAAAGTTTTCCACGAACTGCGCCTCCAGATGCGGATGGTCCATGAAGGTGGAGAGCTTATAATCAAGCAGGTTGTCGTTGAGGGGCTTGCCGGTCTTTTCATCGAAAAGCATCTGTTCGCCAAGCCCGAAGCCTATCGCCATGCTCATGCCGCCGTGGACCTGCGCCTCCGCGAGCTGGGGGTTGATGAGCCTCCCGCAATCGTGCACGTTGACAAGGTTCAGCAGCTTCACCTTGCCCAGCGGGATATCCACCTCCACCTCCGCGAACGAGCAGCCGAAGCTATAGGCGTTGGTCTTGCACTGGTAGGTGCTTTCCGCCGTGATATGCTCGGAATGCGTCATGCTGTAGAGCACTTCCGTGGCGAGCTCTCCCAGCGTGGAAATCACTTTGTTGTTGTTCGTCTTGTGCACGATGCTGCCGTCGATGATATCCAGGTCGCAGGTCTGGAAGCGGTACAGTTCGTGCGCGTGGCCGAGTATTTTACCCTTGAGCAGCTCCGCGGTCTGCTTGACCGCCATGCCGCCCACATACGTCTGGCGGGAGGCGTACGCGCCCGTGCCGAAGGGGGTAATATCCGTATCCTGCGTGCTCACCACATGCACGTTTTGGAACGGGATGCCCAGCGTTTCCGCCGTCATCTGCGCGAACGCGGTATCCGCGCCCTGGCCGATCTCCGTTTCCGCAAGCTGTATCTGGACGGAACCGTCCTGATTGAGCACCATGCGGCAGGAGGACACCTCGAGGGATATGGGCCATACGGCGGTATTGTACCAGAATATCGCCATGCCCACGCCGCGGCGGACAGGGCCCGTCTGGTTCTCATACAGCCTGCGCTTTTCGTCCCATCTGATGTATTCCCTGCCCTTTTCCATGCACTGGTTGAAGCTGTCGAAATAGTTGACGTTCTTGGAGAAGGGGTCAAAGTAGCCAACGGGCATCATATTGAGCTTGCGGAATGCCATGGGGTCCATTTTCAGCGCCCGCGCGGTATCCTCCGCGTGGCTTTCCACCGCGAACATGGCCTGCGGGATGCCGTAGCCGCGCATGGCGCCCGACGTTGGCATGTTGGTGAATACCGTATAGCCTTCGACTTTTTTCGCCTTTTCGTCGTTATAAAGCTGCTTGAAGCCCGTCATGGCTTTCGAGCAGATGCTGTGCCCGTGGGAGGCGTACGCGCCCTGGTTGGAGTAAAGCTGCGCGCTGCGCGCAACGATCCTGCCGTCCGGCCGCACATAGGAAGTCAGGTGAAACTTGATGGCGTGGCGCACGCGGGTGGCGAAGAACGTTTCCTCGCGCGAGAGTTCCAGCTTCACGAGCCTGCCGCCCACCTGCTGGCAGAGATACGCGTTTAAAGGCTCGTATAAGACGTCCTGCTTGTTGCCGAAGCCGCCGCCCAGGTACGGCTTTATGATGCGCACGCTGCCCCAGGGAATATTAAGCGCCTGCCCCACCACGCGCCGCGTGATGTGCGGGATCTGGGTGGAGGAGACCACGGTGATCTTTTTACCCTCCATATAGGCGTAGGAGACGGGCGGCTCGATGTGGCAGTGCTGTACGGTGGGCGTTTCATACCAGCCTTCCACCTTGATGAGGCCCTCTTCCCTGATGGCCTCCTCAAAATCCCCTTCCTCGGAGCCCGTATGCGCGAGTATGTTGTTGGGGTACGTCTCATGAAGCTGCGGCGCGCCATCCTTCATGGCCTCGATGGGATCGAGCAGCACGGGGTATTCCTCATACTCCACCTTGATGGCTTTGAGCGCGCGGGAAGCCGCCACCTCGTCCTCCGCGACGACGGCCGCGATGTTGTCCCCGTACAGGCGGACGCGCTTGTTTAACAGCAGCATGTCGGCCACGTCCTGATGGTGCGGGTCGGTCGACCACGGGTGCCCCGCCGTAGGGAACGGCAGATTGGGCACGTCAAAGCACGTGACGATCTTGACGACGCCCGGCACCTTTATAGCCTCGCTGATATCCATATGGGTGACAAGGCCGTTGGCGATCGTGGAATGCAGCACCTTTGCGATCAGCGCATTCTTTTCCACCAGGTCGTCGGTGTATTTCGCCCGGCCCGTCACTTTATCATATGCGTCTACGCGCGGGACGCTCTTTCCTACGCTCATACGCTTTTACCTCCAAGCTAACAGTTTTTTTTGCTTGCTTACTTTTTTTCATTATATCATTTTTGAATAGAAAAGCCCATAACGGGCGCTATCCTATTTTATATATAACGCGCGCGTATACCCTGTAACAGCCCGTCCGCCTTCCGGCAGTTGTTTTATGCAGAAAAACGGGGGTATACTCTTAAAAAGACATTGCAGATAAGGAGGCCGCCCATGGAAGAACTGCAACCGCGTATCGGCTGCGTGCTGATGGCCGCCGGCAATTCCCGCCGGTTCGGCAGCAACAAGCTTTCCGTACGGCTCGACGGGCTCACATTGGCCGAATACGCGCTCAATGCCATCCCTTCCGAGGCGTTCTCGCGCGTGGTCGTCGTTTCGCAGTATCCGGAAATATTGGAAGCCGCCAGGAACCGGGGGTTTTTGTGCAAGGTCAACCGGGAGCCGGAGCTGGGCCTTTCCCACACCATCCGCATCGGGATTACGGCGCTCTTAGATATGGACGCCATACTGTTCCTGGTGGCGGACCAGCCCATGCTGCGGAAGGAAACCATAGAAAACGTGGTGTTACTGTACCGCGAGCAGCCGGACCGCATCGTGGTCGCGGGCCACGAAGGGCGGCGCGGCAACCCCTGCATATTCCCGAAGGAGTTTAACGGCGAGCTTCTCGCGCTGACCGGCGACACGGGCGGCGTGGCCGTGATAAAAGCCCATGAGGACCGGGTCCTGTGCTTCAACGTGGAGGACGTGCGCGAACTCATCGACGTGGACACGGAGCATACGCTCTCGGAGCTGATGCGGATGCCGTAGGGGAATGGATAAGCATTGACGATTTACGAAACCGTTACATTTTATTTCTTCCTGCTGTACGGCGTGCCTTCCAGGGGCAGTTTGGTGCGGAATACGCCGTCCCGGTTGTAATAGGCGAGCTGCACCGCGGGCGGCGTGGGGATGGAGCAGATCTCTCCGATGCCCTTCGCGCCGTGGGCAAGCCCCCCGCCGCTTTTTTCTATGATCTCCGCGACCACTTCTGGCGTTTTGTCCGCCTTAAACAGGCCCAGCGTGCCGAACTTCGCGGTGGGCTTCCCGTGATCGAGCGGAAAATCCTCGGTAAGCGAATAGCCAAGGCTCATGACCACGCCGCCCTCGATCTGGCCTTCTATGGCCGTGGGGTTGATGGCGCGGCCGACGTCGTGCGCGGCGATTACGCGGGAAACGAGCCCGTTTTCATCCAGCTCCACAAGGTGCGTGGCGTACCCGTAGGCGATATGGCTGACGGGGTTTTCCTTCTGCGACCCGATCTGGTCTGTGACGCCGGTATATTCCCCGTAAAAGGAGCGGCCTTCGAGCGCTTCCAATGAGCCCGCCTCCTCCATCGCTTCTTTGAGCGCCCGCGCCGCGCGCACCACGGCCTCGCCGGTAAAGAGCGTCTGGCGGGAGGCGGTAGTGTTGCCGGAATTGGGCGCGAGCGCGGTATCCGGCGCCTCGTAGCATACGCGGTCCGGCGTCAGGCCCGTGGTCTCGCAGAACATCTGCACCTGTATGGTGCCCATGCCCTGCCCGATGCAGGCGGCGCTAGAGTGCAGGTGCGCTTTCCCGTCCCTTACCTCGATGCGGCTGCGCCCCGTATCCGGAATGCCCACGCCCAGGCCGCTGTTCTTCATGGCGCAGGCGAGGCCCGCATTGGGGTTCGCTTCATAGTAAGGCCGCACGGCGTCGAGCGTTTCGACAAGCGCCGTGGTTTCGTCCGCGATCTGCCCGTTGGGAAGCGTCTGCCCGAGGCGTATGGCGTTGCGGTAGCGGATCTCAAACGGGGAGATGCCCGCAAGCTCCGCAAGCTGGTTGAGGTTGCATTCCGTCGCAAAGCAGCTCTGCGTCACGCCGAAGCCGCGGAACGCGCCGCCCGGCGGGTTGTTGGTGTATATGGCGCGGCCTAAAATATCCACCACCTGGTAGTTGTAGGGGCCGGCGGCGTGCGTGCAGGCGCGCTGCAGCACGGGCCCGCCCAGGGAGGCGTACGCGCCGGTATCGGATATGAGCACCGCCTTCATGGCGGTCAAAAACCCGTTTTCGTCGCAGGCGGTGGTGAAGTCCATTTCCATGGCGTGGCGCTTGGGATGGACGAGTATGCTTTCCTGCCGCTTGAGCTTGACCTTGACGGGGCGTTTGGTATGGAAACTAAGCAGCGCCGCGTGGTGCTGCACGCTCATATCCTCCTTGCCGCCGAAGCCGCCGCCCACCATGGCGGCGGTGACGCGCACACGCTCATGCGGGATAGCGAGCATGTCCGCGCATTCGTGCTGCGTCTGGTAAATGCCCTGGTCCGCGCTGATGATGCGGTAGCCGTCCCCTTCCGGGCAGGCCACGGCGCATTCCGGCTCCAAGAACGCGTGCTCCGTAAACGGGACGCTGTAATGGTTCGTGACCACGTACTTGCTGTTTTTGATGGCCTCATCCGCGTCGCCGCGCTTTAACCGCTGCTCAAAGAGCAGGTTGCCCGTTTCGTGAAGCCTCGGCGCGTCCTCTTCCATGGCGCGCCCGGGCGTGAACACGCCCTCGAGCTCCTCGTATTCCACCTCGACCAAAGCGAGCGCCGCGTCGAGCGTTTCCCTGTCCTCCGCCGCGACCAGCGCCACGGCGTCCCCAAGGTAATGGGTGACGCCGCCAGTTGGCACAAGCACGTCCCAGTCCTTTTTGAGATGGCCGATCCTGCGTTCGCCGGGGATATCCTCCGCGGTCAGCACGGCGCGGACATTGGGGAGGGCTTTTGCGGCTTCCGTATGAATGGCGAGTATCCTAGCCCTTGGGTATGCGCTGCGCTTGGCCCCGCCGTACAGCATGCCCTCCATATAGACGTCGTCCGCATACACGGCGGTCCCCAGCGTTTTGTCCTTCGCGTCCACGCGGTGCATGCTTTCCCCGGCCCGGCCGGTGAACGCGCGCTCCGGCAGCTCGGCGCCCGTGCGGAACAGCTCCGCCGCAAGCAATATGGCGTCCTCTATTTTTTTATAGCCGGTACAGCGGCAGATATTGTTTTTGACGGCCTCCTTCACCTGCGCGCGGGTGGGCGAAAGGCTCGTATCCAGTAGCCCCTTGGCGCTAATGACCATGCCCGGCGTGCAAAAGCCGCACTGCACCGCGCCCGCCTGCGCAAACGCGTATTCGTACACGCCGCGCTCGCGCGCATCGAGGCCTTCCACGGTCACGATATGTTTGCCTTCGAGCTTATCCGTTTTTAATACGCACGCTTTTTGCGCCTTGCCGTCCACGAGCACCATGCAGGTGCCGCAGGCGCCCTCCGTGCACCCGTCCTTGACGGAGGTGAGCTTAAGGTCGTCGCGCAGATAATGGATCAGGCGTCTTGGCGTATCCGCCGTGCATGTTACGCCGTTCACAAAAAAAACGGGCATGGATGCTCCTCCTTATGAAGCTGCCATTCTGAACCGATTCTGAAGCCGCCATTCATTTCTTTTATCTTGGGCCAAATAAAAATCCGTCAAACCGGATCGCAGTCTTTTTCACAGCCGCCTTTTAAAAGCATGGCGGGGCAAAGAAGCTCCGTTACAGTTCCGCGCTTATTATTTCACAGTTTTCCCCCGCGCGCAAGGCGGCGTGCCCGCCCGCCAAGGCACGGCCCGCGCTTGGTTTTTTTTAAAACCCGAACATTGTTTTTCATTATGGCGGTATCTTTAAGCATTTTGAGTTTTTGTTTTTTGGTGGCGCTTCCACGGATGATCTGTTACAA
>DATMXR010000311.1:0-2057 GCA_035561315.1 Feifaniaceae bacterium | reverse complement strand
GAACAATATCATCGTCAACGTTCACGTAACACCCGCAAACATCAATGACGCAGACCCCATACCCGAGGTGATCAGGCAAGTCAAACGGCGCCTGGGGGCGTTACCCCAATACATGGGCCTCGACGCCGGGTATCACAATGCCATGCTAAAGTGAGAGCTTGTTCAGGATGCCAGTTATGACAATCCGGAACAAGCTCTCTAAGCATATTCAATCGGCCGGGTGCTGCGAAACGGGGCGAACCCGTTCCGCATTTGCGCTTAACCCGATTTTGGGTGAAATCCAAACGCTATTTCTATTTTACGTTCGCGGCGGCTGCGGTGCCCGCGCGCATACCCATCGTGGAATAAAACGCCAGAGACGCTGCTAGCACATAGTGCTGGTTATAGAAATCGCGGTTGCTCATTTCGCCCGCAGCATACAGGTTTGCGATTCCGGTGCCATCCTCCCGCAACACGTTACCGGTCGCAACATCGGTAACGACGCCGCCGGTGGATCCAAATGTGGCGGGGTAGAATTTGACCGCATAGAGCGGACCGGTTTCAAGCACTGTCATTAATTCGGCGGATTTTCCGAAGTCCTCGTCTTTTCCGCCCTTGGCAAGCGTATTATAGCGTTCATAGGTGGCTTTGAGCGTTGCCTGATCGACATTGATCGCGCTCGCAAGCGCTTCGATCGTATCGCCTTTGAACACTTCGCCCAGAGCAATGCCGGCCTCCAGCGTGGGAACAAGCTCCGCGTTGCTCGAATCGAACAGCACATAGTGCGGATAGTTCGCGTCCTTGACCAGTTGGTACGGCAGCTCGGCACGGAGCGAAGCAAACTCATTGATGAAGCGCTCGCCCTTGCCGTTGACCATCAGCTGCGCCGACGGGGAGAGCTTTGCGGCTTCCGGCACGGCGCGGGTATATTCGCCGCCGGGGATAGCGCCGCTGAACGCGGTCCAGTAATTCTTAAAGCGTGCGGCGCCGATGGCCTCAGCCATGAGGATGCCGTCGCCCGTACTGCCCGCGGCGGATTGCGGTACGACAGGCACGATTTCGGGGCTGTATTCCTTGACCATTTCAGGATTGCTGCCAAAGCCGCCCGTCGCAAGCACGATGCTCTTGGCGTTGATCGTAAGATCCTCGGTGGCGGTGCTAGCCTTGATGCCGGTCACGGCCCCGCTGGCGTCGGTGATGAGGCTTTCCGCCTTGCAATTCACAAGGATCTCCACGCCCTTTGCCTTCGCCGCGGCTTCAAGCGACGCAATCAGCGCGGGGCCGCGGCCATCCACGTTCGCAACCGCCGTGCCGCCGAAAGGATCGGAGATTTCGGGCAGGAAGGGTACGCCTACGGAAACCAGGTAATCTACGGTTTTTCCGCTGTCGCTGAGCACATTGCGGACCCTGTCGTAATCCGGGTATCCGGTATCGGGGCCTGTGTCCATGACCTTATGCCAGTATGCCATCATGCCGTCGATGCTGTCGTCGATCTTCTTGGGGTTCTGCAGGCTGGAATTCACGCAGAGGAAGTATGCGCCCGCAGTGATGGTCGTGCCGCCGACCGCGGGCATTTTCTCCACCAGCAGCACTTTAGCGCCCTGATCGGCCGCGGTGACCGCAGCCGTCAGCCCGGCGATGCCGCCTCCGGCTACAAGCACTTCCGCCTCGCGGGTAACGGCAGTTTTTTCAACCTCCGTCTTTTCGCCTGCCGCCTTGAGTGCTGTAACGTCCCCGCCCGCCTGTATGACGCAATCCTCAACCGCTTTGAGGATTGCGTTGGAGGTATAGGTGGCGCCGGCAACGGTATCCACGGCCAGCGTCTGACCCTCAACAATTGCGGCGGGAATGCTCGCGATGGGCGCATCGCTGATACCGGCGGTTTCCGTATGCTCCTCGATGGTGATTCCGGTGATCGCCTCCGCGTCAAACGTGACGCTCAGCGTCAGGGGGCCGTTGTTTCCCTGTGCGGTCGCCGTGTACGTGCCGGGTGTATAAAGCTGCGCCGCGGGCGCTTCACTTGCCTGGGCCTGCGAGGGTGTGGGCTCCGCCGCCGGAGAGCCTTGGGCACAGCCGGA
>DATMXR010000310.1:0-2467 GCA_035561315.1 Feifaniaceae bacterium | reverse complement strand
ATGCTGGACAAGTGTACAAATGGAGATTATAGTATATCATGCGTTTGGATTTGACAATAAGCAAGCCGTAAGTAAGAAAATCATAGAACGCGACATCTAAACATAACATGCACTTATAACGAAGAGCAAATCCGCCCATTCGGTCCAGGCTGAAAGCTAAATTGTTTCTTGTTCAATCGATTCCTTTTGCGCTCCCATCCGGCGTGCATAAGCATCCTAAGAAAAGAGCGCATTGATCCATTACTTTTACAGGAGGCATACCTATGAACTGGGCAGTCATCTCTCTTTTCATTTGTGCGCTTGCCATCGTCGTCGCGGTCTATTTCTACCGTTGGGTAGAAAAGCTGCCCGGAGGCGAAGGCACGGAGCACATCGGCCAACTCATCCGCAAGGGCGCTTTCACGTTCCTCAAGCGCGAATACCGCGTCTTGGCGATATTCGTGGGAATCGTCAGCGTCCTTTTGTTCCTCTTCTTCCCCAAGCCGATCTGGAACGGTGAATGGACCACCAACCTGGGGACCATGTGCGCCTACATCCTCGGCTCCGTACTTTCCGCGGTGGCGGGCTATGTCGGCATCAGCATCGCCACCATCGCCAACGTCAAGTCGGCGGTCGCGGCCAAGCACGGCGTGGCGCCTTCCTTTATGGCGGGCTTCCGCGGCGGCGCGGTCATGGGCATGGCGGTCGTGAGCATCTCGCTCGCGGGCACCGCGATCCTCCACCTGCTCACGGGCGATTCCGGCATCGTGCTGGGCTTCAGCTTCGGCGCTAGCTCCCTTGCCCTGTTCGCAAAAGCGGGCGGCGGCATCTTCACCAAATCCGCCGATATCGCGGCGGACCTTACGGGCAAGGTCGAGCTTGGCATCCCCGAGGACGACCCGCGCAACCCCGCCGTTATCGCGGATAACGTGGGCGACAACGTGGGCGACGTCGCCGGCATGGGCGCGGACCTGTTCGACTCCAACGTGGCTTCCATTGCGGCCGCCATGGTCATAGCGATTCCGCTCGGGCAGGAAAACCTGCTGTTCTGCTTCGGCGCATTGGGCCTTCTCGCTTCCATCATCGGCGTGCTGTTCTCCAAGATCGGCAAGAACGGCAAGCCGGGCACCGCTTTGAACCGCGGCACGTACCTGACCTGCGCCATCTATGTGGTGCTGACATTCCTGGCCACTCTCGTCAGCGGCTTTGAATGGCGCATCTGGGGCGCCGCCATACTCGGCATGGTCGTGGGCGTCGTCATAGGCATCACAAGCGATTACTTCACGGGCGATGAAAGAAAGCCTGTGGAAAAGGTCGCGGAAGCCTGCAAAAACGGCCCCGCGTTCACCATACTCACCGGTATATCCTACGGCCTTTTAAGCTCCTTCCCCGCGCTCGCCGGTATCGGCGTCGCGGCGCTGGGCGCGTATAAGCTGTGCGAACCTCTGGGCGGCAGCTATCCGATGTTCGGCATCGCCATCGCGGCGGTCGGCATGCTTTCCATCGTCGGCATGATCATCTCGAACGACGCGTACGGCCCCATCGTGGACAACGCCCGCGGCGTGGCCGAAATGTGCGGCCTGGGCGACGAAGTCCTGGAAGTGACCGATAAGCTTGATTCCGCGGGCAACACCGTAAAGGCCATCACCAAGGGCTTCGCCATCGGCGCGGCAGGGCTTACCGTTATCGCTCTCCTGGCCGCGTTCCAGGAGATCGTGGTCGCAAACGGCGGCGCGGACGTCGGCTTCAACATCATGAACCCGCTCGTATTCTTCGGCGCGCTCGTCGGCACGGCGGTCCCCGCGGTGTTCTCCGCCATGCTGATGATGGGCGTGAGCCGCAACTCCCAGAAGATGGTCACCGAGATCCACCGCCAGTTCAACGACATCCCGGGCCTCAAGGAAGGCAAGGACGGCGTGCTGCCGGACTATGACAAGTGCATCGACATCGCCACCATCGGCGCGATCCGGGAGCTGATCCCCGCGGGTCTCGTGTCGATACTCGTCACGCTGGCCGTCGGCTTTATCGGCGGCGTGCAGGCCATCGGCGGCTACCTCACGGGCAACATCATCTCCGGCCTTTTGCTCGCCCTCATGATGAGCAACGCGGGCGGCCTGTGGGACAACGCCAAGAAGTACATCGAGGCCGGCCACTGCGGCGGCAAGGGCTCGGATGCGCACAAGGCCGCCGTTATCGGCGACACCGTGGGCGATCCGTTCAAGGACACCGCGGGCCCGTCCATCAACACGCAGATCACGGTGGTGTCCCTGGTCTCCTCCCTGTCCGCCGTCCTGTTCCTGACCTACTCCATATTCTAAGCGATATAAGCAAAGATAATAGGGCGCCGTTGCATGCGGCGTCCTATTATTTTTTTGGTTTTTGGATGAAACTTCCATTTGTGACCGTGAAAAAGAATTGTAAAATAGTAGTATAAGTCTATATTTTTCATGATGCGGACGCCGCGTTCCGCGGGAAAGGGACGCGTCTT